>CAZKON010000007.1:0-36098 GCA_964554415.1 Candidatus Woesearchaeota archaeon
TTTTCTCAGGATAGGCTTGCCTATCCTGTTTTTGTCTTCTGTTTCGGAGATACTGTTATCTACGAAAGATATAAATACGAGCGCGCATAAGAAGAAGTAAGCCTTGTGAATGTTCTGGCTTACTTTTCACTACCGATATGGAGACCTATTCCATTTCCCAATAGAGTCTGGCGTGCGCTTCTAGTCATAATAGCATCTGAGAGGGATGTCGGTTTGTACGAATAAAAGGGGAAAAGTTCAGAACAAGCCATTTCTATGGAGAACTTTGCAAAAGTCTAAAGTTCTCCATAACTTTAAGATAGATTTCAAGTTTTTAGCAAGAGCGGAGAAAGATGATCTTGTATGGCTACAATATCTACTTTATTTTGTTGGTCTCTTCTATAATAAGAAAAGAAAAGATGCGAAAATAAAGATAAACATTCTTCACAGCGAAAAAATACGATGGTGGAGGGGGAAAAACCACTTACCGTTTTCTAAAGTAAGATTTATCTCCGATGTATATGATAGTCCAGCAACTACATTTATCTATGGGAATAAGGTAGCAATTATTATGTGGACAAATCCTCTTTTTGGAATAGTCATCAATAGTCTAGAGTTGGCAAAGAGCTATCTTAATTTTTTTACCTTGCTCTGGGAGATAGCTAAACCCTAACCTGTCACCAATTTGTGACATTTATCGAAGACAAGTTTTAAAAAGTCCTTCCATCGTATGTTACATCACATGGTAAGGCGAGATATTCTAGAAAAAGACGGGGGGATATAATCTAACGGACATAATCCATATATCCTATCGTTCTCGACAATCCCATTATACATTACTCTTTTTCTAGATAAGCAATATTTATATACTTTGTAATGTATAGTTATTCATGAGATTATTAAAGAGAAAATCGGGAAGCAAAGAATACTGGTATTTGCAGCATTCATTCAGAAAAAAAGGAAAAGTGGTAACAAAGGAGAAGTATTTAGGAGAAAAGATACCTGAAGATATTGAAAAGATTAAAGAGGCATTTAAGAAAGAGGTTAAGCACGACGTTTACAATAAATTAGAAATTATTAAGAAGAATTTTCAGGCTGAGTGGGGAAAAATACCAGAAAGCGCTAGAAAAAGAGAACTTGAAGAAATCTCGATTGCCTTTACTTATAATACCAATGCTATTGAAGGATCTACCATTACTTTAGACGAAGTACGAGAGATTATTCAGGATAAAATCGCCCCCAATAAACCTCTAAGAGACGTGCGAGAAACAGAGGCACATAGTAAAGTTTTCTTAGAAATGCTCAAAAGGAAGGAGAGAGTTACAAATGAACTAATATTGAAGTGGCACAAGGAGGTATTTGGTGAGACAAAACCTGATATTGCTGGTGAATATCGCGATTATTTAGTAAGAGTTGGGTCATATCTTGCTCCTGATTGGCAGGAAGTTGAACGAATGATGAACGAGTTAATTGCATTCATTGAAAAAGGCAGGAAAGTAAATCCTGTTGAATTGGCTGCGAGATCCCATGATAAGTTTGAGAAAATACATCCATTTGGTGATGGAAACGGAAGAGTGGGCAGATTATTGATGAATTATATATTATGGCATTCAGGCTATCCTATGCTTATCATAGAATATAAGAAAAGAAAATCTTATTATAAGGCTTTACAAAAAGATGAGGAAGGATTTTGTTCTTATTTTATTAGAAGGTATTTAGCGGTCCATAAGAAAAGGTACTTGGGGAAATAGTCAGACATATCCGCCAGATGTCATTGACGATGGGTTTTTGGCGTGCGCTATCGTTTTTATTTCAAACTGGGTGTAATACCCCGCAGCTTGCTGCGCCAGTTTGAAATTAGAGATTTCCGTCTAGAACCGAGCGTAATACCCAATCAGCTTGCTGTGGGGATAGCGAAGGCTTAGGAAATCTCTTTATTTTTATAGACAATAACTGTAGACATAATATGTAGAAAAGTTTAAATATGTAGTCACATATATATTCTTATGTATGTAGAAAAAAGGAAGACAAAAGGAAAGGTTTTGTATTACCTAGGACATTCATTTAGAGAAGACACTAAGGTTCACAAAATAAGGAAATATCTTGGAGCGGATTTACATCAAGGACTTCTCAAAGAAAGAGAAGAGAAAGCAAAGGTGCTCATTCTTGAGGAAATTAATAGGTACAAGATCATTAAAGACCCCTTAGTTGAAGGAATTTCGGAAAGGGAACTACTATTTATAAAGAAGTTAGAGAAAAAGATACCTCTGAAGATCAGCCATTTATCTGAAAAAGAATGGCTTGTTTTTTCTGAACTCTTTACTTACAACACTAATGCAATAGAAGGTTCTGAATTAAGTAGTAAAGAAGTCAAGGAAGTCTTGGAAGAGGACAAATGGCCTAAAAAATCAAAGTCAGACATTGCAGAAGCCTATGGTGTTAATGATGCCATTTTACTTATTAGAACAACAAAAGAACATATATCTCTCGATTTGATGCGTGAGATTCATCGCATAGTCTTTAAAAATTCAAAGGATTTTGCAGGAAATTTTAGAAAGCAAGGAGAAGAGGTTGTTGTGATGGGCAGAATGGGCAACATTGTGCACGAAGGGGCGCCACAATCAAGAGTTATTTCTCTTCTGAATGAGATAGTTGATTGGTATCATACATATAAAACTAAGTATCCTGTATTACTTTTAGCTGCAGTTGTTCATAACCAGTTTGAGAATATCCATCCCTTTCGAGATGGCAATGGCAGAGTTGGAAGGATTCTGTTGAATAATATTTTAATTAAGCATGGCTTCCCTCCGATGAATATTGATTTTACCAATCGAGTTGAATATTATGCTTCTCTTCAGGAATACGAAAAAAACCACAATCTGAAGCCAACACTTGATTTATTCATGAAGGAATATAAGGCTCTCAAAAAGATGCTGAAGAAATGATGTGACTACATTTTTTTTGTTTGTAGTCACATTAAGGAACATTAGTTTAATATTGGCTGATTTGTAATGTTTGAGGGAGATGGTCGTTAGAAGAATTACTAAAAAATTAAACCTCTAGTTTGTTTTTGGATTTTGTTAGCTTCTTCATAAGACTTTGCTTTACAGCAGAGCTTATCTTGTTTGTCGAAGTAACCTTATTTCGGGATAACACAAAATTTTCAGCACCCCCTAGATTTATAAAGGGGGCTTTATATGTATTTAGACCAAGGAGGTTACCATGGCAAAACCGAAAATGGAGTTCTATGATGTGAAGACCAAGGGCAAATTTTCTACAGATGCTTACAGGGTTGTAGAAAAAGGCGGGCGTTTCTTTGCAGTCGCTAAGTCAAATGCCGGGACTCATGAGTGCTGGAGAGTACTCTCAAAGGACCAAGCTGCAAAGCTGAAATAAGCAAATTTTGCTTTTTTTATATGTTTCGAATAATTTAAATAGTTTCAAGTAGAAAAGAGGGAATGACAAAGGATAAGAAGAATGATGATAAGGACTTTTTGAGTTTTATCCAAGAATCTGGTCTGATATGGGGACCGAGTCCTGAGATTTATGGGGGGCTGGCAGGATTTTATACTTACGGTCCGCTTGGTAAATTATTAAAGAACAAAGTCGAGAACTCTGTCAGAAAAGTCTTCAATAAACATGGGCTCAGGGAGATTGAAGGGCCTACTGTAATGCCCGATATTGTTTGGAAAGCATCAGGACATCTGGATACATTTAAAGATCGTCTCGTGCGGTGTTCTAAATGCAATGCAGTTTTTAGGGCAGATAAACTTATTGAAGAATCCCGTGATGTTTCTGCTGATGTTTTTTCTAATGAACAGCTTATAAGCTTTATTCGTGAGCATAACCTTTCTTGTCCGACTTGTAAGGGAAGATTTTTTGAGAAGATTGAAACACAAAGTTTGATGATGAAGACTGTTGTTGCTGGTCAAGAATGTTCATTACGGCCTGAAACTGCCACAGTCACTTATCTTCTTTATCCTAATTTTTATAATTATTTCAGGAGAAAGATTCCATTTGGAGTTTTTCAGATCGGGAAAGCTTATAGGAATGAAATCTCTCCGAGACAGCATGTTATACGGGGGAGAGAGTTTACACAAGCAGAAGGGCAGATTTTTGTAGATCCCAAAGAGAAAAATGAATGGGACCCTTATGAGAAAATCGCAGATAGTGAGATTCCTTTATGGAATGCTTCTGCGCAGAAAGCAAGTAAAGGTGTGAGTGTTATGAAGGTAGCTGTGGCAGTTAAGCAGAAAACACTTAGAAGCCAAGCTTATGCTTGGTGTCTTTGGCTGGCATATCAACAATTCGTCAATTTTGGCATTCCGATTGATAGAATACGCTTAAGGCAACATCAAGATGATGAGAAGGCGTTTTACGCGCAGGATGCATGGGATATTGAGGTAAAACTTAATCATTATGGATGGACTGAACTCTGCGGTGTTCATGATAGAGGAGACTATGACCTGACACAACATGCAAAATTCTCAAAAGTTAGTTTGGACGCAATGCGTGAAAATGGAGAGAGGTTCGTGCCTCATGTTTTAGAAATCGCCTTTGGGACAGACAGACCTACTTATGCACTTATTGATTTATTTTACGAAAAGAAGGGAATCGAAGAGGGCAAAACGAGATTTGCTGTACCTTATAAGATGGCGCCGATTGAAGTGTCTATATTCCCTCTTATGAAAAAACCAGAACTTGTTGCATTAAGTGAACGAATAAAGACAATGCTTGAGAGTGAGTTTGTTGTTGAACATGATATATCTGGAAGTATTGGGCGGAGATATCTCAGGAGCGCCAGCGCAGGAACGCCTTTCGCGCTTACAATTGATTATGATTCTTTGGAGATGAAGGATGTGACTATAAGAGACAGAGACAGCGAGAAGCAGATACGCGTGAAGATTTCAGAACTTGTTGAGGCTTTACGGGAGTTGGTTTCTGGGAAATTGGCATTTGAGAAGGCGGGAAAGGTTGTTGAGACGAGAGTGAAGTAATCATTCTAACTCTCCTTCTGGAAATTGAATATATTTGTATATTTTCTCCATTTGGATAAGATCAAAAGAGAGAAGATCACTCCCCAGGGCTTTTCTCATTGCTTTGAGCTTTTCTCCGAGTTCTCCCGAATTATGCGAAACGAGGTAGATAATTCCTGAATATGCTCCTGTGAGCTTTGCTCCATAGAAGACATTGAGTTCTTTTTCGAGGTAGTCTAAGAAGGATTTGTCGAAGGTTTTGACGTTCAATAACAGATATGCAGTATATAGACCATATTTTTGAAAATCGTGAAGAAGACCGAAATTGAGGATAAACTTATTTTTTACATATCCGTTAATACGGTAACGAATTGTTTCGTGGTTGATTCCTGTTTTTTCTGAAAGATTGCTGAACTTGATTCTTGGATTATGGAGAAGAGCAGAAATTATCTTTTTATCTGTTGCATCTAGAGCAATAGAAGATATTTTTCTTTCAGAAGAATATGCGCGAGTGGTAAGCTGATAGAGAGGATTCTTTTTATTTTTAGGAGTCTTGGTGTTCACTCTTATGGGGGGAATGATATTGGTAAATGATTTAAGATAGGAAGTGCATTCTGCAATACCAATGTCTGCAATGTCGAAGATTTCTTTTAATGATTTGATGAGGTTTTGGAGTTCTTCAGGTTGCTTTACCAGTGCGACCAACTGTATGTCATATTTTCCATAATTATCATTGACTGAAATAATTGAAGGCATGGACTCTAGTTTTTTATGAGGAATCTCTAGATTGTTAAGCCGAAGCCAGAGGTGATATTGTCGGTACCCCATCATAAAGTAGTCAAATTGAATTGAAAATCGTGCGAGTTTTTCTTTTTCAATGAGTTTTTTGATTTGATAATCTATGGCGTCTTCCGAACATCGGAGCGTTTTTGCTATGTCTCTATTTGAGAACCTACAATTGATAGAAAGCAGTTCAAGGATTTGCTTTTGACGCAGTGTAAGCTCCATGTTCTTAGTATTACATACCAATGCTTTAAATATTTTGTTATAATAAGAAAATAATCTAGGAATTCTTTAATATACATATATTACTACTATTTTATGACAAATGGAAGAATTAGAATACCTGAAGAGTATAATTCAATAAAAGAGTCCTCTAGAAAGATTGCAGGATTTATGGGTCTCAGTGTGGGGAAGAAAGAGTTTTATAATAGAAGAATGGTGGAGTCATTTGCTGCTTTCATGAGTGAACATTTCTCAAAAGCGTTCTTCTTTATCTCAGATTTTCCCAAAATTCATAATCTTCATGCAATAGAGAATATCTTTGGAGACGAAGCATTTAGAAGAATTAATATTTCATCAATAGAACTTGCACATTTTGTTACATCGGTTACAAGTTCTTTTCCTAACTTAGATGTTCTTCAGTTTAGTAGTGTGCGTTATGAATTAGACGCGTATCGTGCTAACTTATCTATTTTACATAATGAATATCTTATTCAAAAACAAAAAGTTATTCGGACGGATCGGAGCTTCTATAATGACTGTCAGAAAATAGTAGATGGGCTCCTCACTCTTCCTACAAATCTTGCAAAAATTGAGGCAAACTCCGATAATAGCTTAGGAAAAGCAAGGTATTATGCTATGTCCGGTTATTTAGAGGAACTGGCAATGCTTCTTGCTCTTCCAAGATGGACAAGGTTGGGAAACAATGAGCAGTTTCCTGTATGTGAAATATATCCTGGAAAATCAGAAGTACAAGAAAAATTGCAAAGGGGGGAATATGAATCATGCAGAAATTTAATTGTGAATCCGAGGTATATGTTCATGGAGGCACATTATGAACCTGACCATCGCAAATCTTAAAGCTGAAGATATTCCTCAAATTATGAAATTTGGAGGAAATCATCCTGCATTTGAAGGGTTTTGGTCTGAGGAGACTATTGAGAGATTTGTCGAAGATGGGCTTTCGCGAGGTATTTATTGTGAAGAACGTACCCTTATCGGGTTTGTATTGGCGACCTATCAGCCTATTACTCGGAAGTTGACGTGGGAAAATGCGTATGTTGCGCCAGAATACCGAAAATTGAACTTAGCTTTAGATGCATTTCAACAAGTTTGGCAGGAAGGAAGAAAGAGGGGTGCTCTCTTTGCAGAGGCAATTGTCAAAGCTGAAAATACCAATCCTGAACGTATATTATTGAAGGCAGGATTCACATCTCGAGGAGAACATTTGTGGTATCATAAATTTGGTGAATGAACTTCTTTCTGAGCCTCTTTTAGAACCTTAGATCTGCGAGATCATCTTCTGGATTTTTGCAGTGGATTTGAGATCATTCTTGACGAGGCGAAGGAGTATGATTTAATTGAAGGTATTGGTGATGAACTTGCAATGCTCGATGCTTTTCTCAAAACTGGCAAGCATATGGTGTGGAAGAAGAACTAACTTTCCAGCGCATAGGGGAACCAGTTTACCTTGTGCTCGTTGAGAATAAAGACATCGTGATTGATTATTTCTTGCGAGAATTTTTCTTTGAGCATATTCATGATTTCTCTAAGCTCCTTAACGTTCTCTACTGCAAACTCCAGTGCGAGGTCATATTTTCCCAGAGTTACCGTTGCAAATGTTGATTTGGGGTGCTGGGCAGCAGCATCAATTATTTTCTCAATATGTCGATGACTTTTAAGCGCGAAGTCAATTTGAAAGTGTTGCAGTCCGAATTTCTCAAAGTTTATCTCAAGTATATGTGTCCCTATCATTCCCTGATTTCTGAGCCTTTGTATTCGGTATTTTACTACATTGGTTTCTGTTTTTGTTATTTCTGCGAGATCGATGAGTGAAATTCGTGCGTTTCTTGCAAGTTCTTTGAGTATTTGATAATCCACCCTGTCTATTTTTGGAGTTTTTAGTTCGCGGGGATACTTGGTATGAAGAAGTTTTCCCTGCTCGTAGAAGAACCGAATATTAAAGCGATGGACTTCCGGCATCGTTAGGATTTCTTGTTCGAGAATGTACTCGCCGAATTTTTCCCTGAAAGGAATAAGAAATGCATGAAGGTCTTTGAAATCTTTGGAAAGAATTAGAAAAGTCAGATCATACCTTCCTTCTGTGCTCGCGAAATAGGCAACGGAAGGATAATTTTTAATCCATTCAACGATTTCTTTTTCTACATCCGGATTGGTTTTGTGAAGTTTATAGAATAATTTATAATAAAATCGGTTGAGACGGGATGTATTCATCGTGGTGATACAACTTTTAATGTATTCTTCTTTGAGAAGTCTCTGGAAGCGAAAGCGGACGGTTTCTTTTGCTTTTCGTAGCTTTTTTGCGAGCTGCTGAAAGGTTTGTCGACTGTTCATATCAAGTTCAAAGAGCAGCTTGCGATCGATGAGATCTAGCATATAGGTCTTCATCTTACCCTAAATGAAAGTTAGTATATAAAACTATTCATTTTAGTTAATCTATCTCTAGAAATATTAATAATGTCTTTATCGCTTGAGTTTTTATGAAAAGCAAAGCAGAAAAGCGAGATATTTTCGGACTTGGCACTTGGAGAAAAGTGTATGTAAAACCCTCTGTGCTTTATCCTCAATTTAGAAGATTTGAGGAAAGAATCTTGAAGGAATACAATCATTCTTGTACCTTGATTGAGAATAAGAACATTTTACAGATAGTTGAAGAGCACTTTCCCCCTCAGCGTTATCTTATTGAGTCGGGAGGAATGGGATTTGACGGTACAGGATTTGGTAAATGGGAAAACGACTATCATTTTTTAGGAGACTGCCTCAGCCCCTTTGACCCACGCAAAGATATCCGAGAACGCATTGAGAAACTCTCTTTTGGAGGAGATTTTCGCGGGAAGTTTCTATTTGGTAAGCACGATGAGAAACCCTTTATTATTGCAACTACAAAATGGATGGACTACTTTTGTGGGTGGATAGGCTACTTATTTGTTCGTCAAGATAACTTTCCCGATTACAGTCAATCTATCAAAGATAAACGATATTAACTCTCTTCAAGCATCTTCTCTAACTGGATGTAGATCACCCTCGCATTTATATAGGAAATATTCCTTTGAAAGAGACGAAGTAAGAATTTAAATATGGTTTTATCTTGGAAATACAAGGAGAATTATGATACGTTCATCTGATATACCTCTTAAGAATCTGCCGTCACATGCGCTACTTGCGGCAGGCGAGATCAGCTTGCTTCTTGATTCTTATGATGATATTTTCTCAAGCTTCGATCCACGACCTTATAATTTCCGCGCTCTTTCAGACGACTTCTTACAAGAAGCTAAGCGCGCTACTTTGGACAAAGATGACTCACTTGAATTGCATTTTCTTATTCCTGAAGCAAAACGTGAGCTTGCCTTAGAAATAAAAATAAGACAGAGATTACATGAGCATTTCAAGCGGCATCGTGAAATATTAGCTAAAGAAATTGTTGACACAAAACGCAAAGGGTTGTTCATGGCATTAGCAGGCGTTCTCATGATCACAGTTGCGTCGTATCTTTCATTTATTGAGTCTGCGGCTTTTTTAATTCATTTTCTTATTATAGTACTTGAGCCTGCCGGATGGTTTACTGCATGGACTGGCATGGATGAAGTATACTATACTTCGCGGCAGAAGAAACCAGATTTGGATTTTTATACTAAGATGATGCATGCTTCAATCTCTTTTAATTCGTATTGAAAATCTTTAAATAGCATTCCTCTTTATAAATTGTATGTCCGTTGTTTTATACACAATCGTCAGCGTTTTAGTCATTAGTTTGCTGGCTTTTATCGGCATTGTCAGTCTTGCGGTAAACGCAAAACGATTGAAGACTATCCTGATATATCTTATCAGTTTTTCTGCCGGAGCTTTATTTGGTGATGCGTTTATCCATTTACTGCCAGAGGTTGTTGAATCATATGGTTTTTCGTTCATTGTTTCACTTGGAGTGCTAAGCGGCATTGTAGTATTCTTTGTTCTGGAGAAAATTATTCACTGGCAACACTGCCATTTTCCTATAACTGAAGAGCATGTGCATACTTTTGCGTATATGAATCTTATTGGAGATGCATTACATAATTTTATTGATGGAGTTATCATTGCTGCAAGCTATGTTATCAGCATTCCTACAGGTCTGGCTACGACTCTCGCAGTTGCACTCCACGAGATTCCACAAGAAATAGGCGATTTCGGTGTTTTGCTTTATGGAGGATTTTCCCGCAGCAAAGCGCTGGTTCTTAATTTCGTTTCTGCTTTGGCTGCTGTTCTTGGGGCAGCTCTGGCGCTTTGGGCAATCACTGTTGTTGAGCAGATTGAGATGTTTTTAGTGCCTATTGCTGTTGGAGGTTTTATTTATATTGCAGGCAGTGATTTGATTCCTGAGCTTCATAAAGAAACCAGGCTACGGCGCTCGATTATGCAGGTAATTGCATTTCTACTAGGTATAGGAGTGATGAGTGCTCTTTTATTGTTCGATTAAAGCAGGTAGATTTATAATCCTGCAATTTCAGAAAAGGAGAAGGGCCTGTAGTATAGTGGCAATACGCTCGAATGGCATTCGAGAGACTCGAGTTCAATTCTCGGCGGGTCCAGAAAACAATAACAGTGTTTTATAAGGCATCGCTACACGGGCCCGTAGTATAACGGCAGAACGCGACATTCGCATTGTCGAAATCCGAGTTCAATTCTCGGCGGGTCCATGATAGTATTCTGTTAGATTCTGGAGAAGTTAAGAGAAAACAAGCATGAAAATCAAATATATAGCGAGGAGCAGGCACAAAAATAGTACTGAAATGATACAGGTTGTTTATAACTTCCCGTGCTTTTATTCACGCATGAAGGTAGCACATTCGGTAGCAGAGTCATTTAAATGTAAGTTACTTGCATTACAATGCTTAAAAATGTGCACGACTTTACATCAAACTATGTTCAACATGGTTCATGAAATTTATAACATGGCAAACCAGAGACAGACAATGAAAAAAGGCGGAGTAGTACTAACTGATACTAAGCGTATAAAAGTTACAATGTCTTTTTCAAATACGATTTGCGAAAATGTCCACATTTTTGCGGACAAACAATATAAGCGAGTCCATCCCATGTCCATGTGGCATATAAATACAAGGAGCTAAACAACACCATGAAAATAGATCCCTACAAGAATAAGGAATTGTACTTTGCATGGAAAACATGCGCCCAGAACGGCATAGAAGGGCTTTGTGGCGCAGATTCACAGTTGCTTGTGCAGTATTTGCAGGATATGGAAATTGGCGTGAATGTTGGTGGCAGTGCGCCGAAAGGACCTCGGAGCTTCATTCATTTGAAATCACTTAAAGACAAGCTTCTGCCCATTATTCGCAAGACACGTGAATTGTACGGTTTTGAGTCTATTACACAAATTAGAGAAGAGCAGCTGCATTTGTTCTTTACAAACATGCTTAACGGCATCATTGTGAAAAAGGACGGTAAGCCGTATAAGTCGGTTGCAGACTATGTGAAAATCTTCAAAGCATTTTGGCATTGGTATATGCGCATCAGCAAAAAGAAAGGTATGGAGATTCCTGACATTACAACGGATTTGGATGCACGGCAGGAAAAGCCTGACTGGGTATATCTCACAGAGGAAGAAATCAAGAAATTAGCAGAGAATGTGCGGTATGACTATAAGGTGTTGATCTGGTTTCTGTTTGATACGGGCATTCGTGCTCCTACCGAATTGATGAATATTCGCGTATCCGACTTTTACAATGATTTCAGGGAGTTACAGATACGGGAAGAAGTGAGCAAGACATTTGGAAGACGCATTAAGTTGATGCTATGCTCTTCACTCATTAAAGAATATATCAAAGAGAAAGGTCTTGCTTCAGGCGATTATGTGTTCACGACAAGCCATTACGCTGTTAATCAATATTTTAAACGCCTTGCAAAGCGCATCTTTAGCGACAAAGTAACGCAAGCAGGGCAAAAATACTCAGAATTAACGATGTATGACTTTCGTCATAATTCTTGTTGCTATTGGTTGCCAAGGTACAAAAGCGAGAGTGCCTTAAAGTATCGTTTTGGTTGGAAAGAGAGCGATAAGATTCATTATTACAGCGAACTGTTAGGCATGAAAGACACAATTACTGAAGATGATTTACTTGTGGATGTAACAAGAACTGAAATTGAGCGTAAACTTGAGAAATCTGAAAAAGAGAAAGATTTGATGCGTGATGAGATTCAGACTTTAAGGATGCAGATGGTGCAAATCTCAGAATTGACAAAGCAGTTGCATTCTCAAATTAAAACAGAAGGAGGTGGAGCATTACCGATAAAAGCAGTGATGGCTTAGGCACAAGCGAATGGGTAATTATTGTTTTTGGCATTGGCTTGGCTGTGCAATTCGCCCTTCTTCCTTTTCTACGGCAGCTTAAAACAGACTTTTTGCATTGGTTGCAAGGCGTGCAGCTCTTTTTGCTTAGCTTGTTTACGAGTTGGAAGTTTTATGCTGTGTTGTTTGTTATCTCTTTGCCCTTCTTACTTTATCTGAACTACCGTTTGCATTTCAGGGCTTTTGAGAAAAAGAGACAATTTGAAGAAGAGAAGAGGCAAGCAGAAGAAAAATGTGATGAAATAAAAGAACTCTTGAACAAGAGTATTGAATATTTCTCATCTGAAGAGCTAAACTCACTTACTCTAAAACTTGATAAGGCAATTTTTTTCTGCGAAAAATACGATGAATTAAAGGGATACCTCGATAAGCTTTATGAGAAGTATGAGGAAGCAGAAAAACAAATGGAAATTGCGGTACACAAGGAGCATGTTGAAGAACTGCGCGATAAGGAAGGGGAGCTTAAAGAGAAGATTCAGTCACTCAAATACGAAAAAGAAAAGCGTGAGCATGAAGAGCGAGAAAAGCGAGATGCAATTCTTGAAGATTTAGAAATCTATGAGAATCCTGTTTTCGGGCGCGAGGATGTGAGTGAGAAAGAAGTGGGTGCGCTATTGGAATCAGGCTATTTTCGTATCAACGAATTCTGCCCTTATGAGCAGAAGATGATTACTGTTTTGGTAAAACCTACAATGCAGCACTCTAAAACACATACGTTCTTGGTCTGGAGTATAAAAAAGATTCTTGAAGATATGGAAGGAGTCAAGAATGTAATGGAACATCTGACGAAAGATGCAGACCTGACATTTGTGCATGATAGAAAAACGTATGCACTCGAAATTGAGACAGGAACACTGCTTGGAAAAAAGGAGCAGTTGAAAGAAAAGATTGCATCCTTGAATAGAAAGTATCAAACTCGTTGGCTGATTTTGGTTTCACATCGCGATTTGTTCTCAAAATATCGTGATTTTGGCAGAGTTGCAACGCGCAAAAATGTGCGAAAAATGCTTGAAAAACTGCTGAAAAATGCACACTCGAAATAAGCGAGTGTGAAACGTTGTTTTACGACGTGGACGCTCTCGAAAATGGCTATTTTAGCCACCTCTGTATATTCTCTGCGCCTCCCTGCAAGTCTGAGGTAGAAGGACTGTTTTATGACAGTTTACTGATTATTAGTATAGCTACTTTCTGCTGCTCTTCTAAGGGCTAAAAATGCTTCTTTCAAAGGCTGACTTACTGCACTTTCAGATTCTCCCAATACCAGTTTTTGATAAGCGTCTAAAAATTCTAATCTGAGTCTGTGGAATAAATGTAAGAAATGACGGAGAAAGTTTATACAATCTAAAATTGCAAATTCTATACCTCCAGTTTCATTGTATAGACTTTTTGCATAGTCTGCCACTTGCTCCTCAATTACCTCAGTTGTAATAAAAATATAATTGTCTATTTTTTTACCAAATTTATCTATCTTTTGAAGTGCCCTATTTAGATCTTCCTTAGTTACTCTTTTCATTTTCATTTCATAACTTGAAACGCTCCCAAATGAGACTACTGTAGGTAACTTTAAATAAGGAAAGTTTCTCTAAGCTTAATGGACACGTCTATCTTAGAGGACTTGGGACTTACAAACGCAGAAATTAAAGTATATATTGCTCTTTCAGAATTAGGCTCAAGTGTTGCCGGACCGATTATTGAGAAAACAGGACTTCAAAACTCTGTAATTCACAGAGCACTCCACTCTTTAATCACTAAAGGACTTATCACATTCATAGTAGAAGGAAAAGGAAAGACATACCAAATTTCTGATCCTCGCACGTTTCTTACATATTTAGATGAGAAGCGACATAAATTTGAGACGATAATTCCAGAATTACTTAGACGAAGAGACTCTACTAAGGAGAAGAAAGAAGCAGTAACGTTTAAAGGTAAAAAAGGAATTACTCAAATGTACACTCAGCTTCTTAATTCTGGAGGCAATGAATACAATACTTTTGGAGGTGGAAAAGGAGTAACTTATGATATAATGGGGGAAACATGGTGGAGAAACTTACATGTACGAAGAATTGCTTTAAAATTAAAATCACGACAAATCTTTGATGCGTCTATAAAGCCGTTTGGAGAATCCCTGAATAAGCTCCCTTATACTCAAATTAGATTCTTACCTCAAGAATTTCAGCAACTTACGGAAACCGTGATTGTGGGAGAATATGTTGCCGTAGCCATCTTCACAGATGATCCGTATGGCATCCTTATTCACGATAGAAGTGCTGCTGAAGGATATCGTAAGCACTTTGAACTTCTTTGGAAGTCTGCGAAATATTAAAAATAGAGTTAGGTTATTATAGACGAGGTGATTTTTTGCATGGCGAGAGCATTCATTCTCTTTATTGCTAAATCATAGTTATGCTAACGAGTACTCTCCATTTCCTTTGAATTGTAAGAATCCTCTGTCTCTCAATATCTGAAGTTGTTGTCTTATTTTCTCTTCTATGTGTGCATTATTAGGGTGAATCTTATTGAATTCGTCTTTAAATTTGTAGATTTCTTCAAGATGAAATTCTTTTTTATTTAAAGAATGAATTACATTTAGAACATCGATTGTCCATCCCCCCTCAGAAACAGGCGATTTTTTCATAAAATCAATTTTTTTCCATCTTGCATTAACATCGGTTTTCTCTAAGATAATTTGATCTTTGATTATTGGAATTCTTCCTTCTTCGGGTATCTTTTCCATAAGGAGATTACATCCTATCCATCCTTTTCTTTCAGCATTTTCTGAGAGGGGGTTTCTCTTTTCTATAGTTTCTTCAATGAAGAAGAAAGAAGGAATCAAAAGAAGGTTTTTAACATAGTAGTCATCACCATATTGAAGAAAAATAAAATTTGGGCGTGTGCCATCTCTAATTGATTGAATCATTGTAGAAAACGCACCATCAACTATCTTTTTCCCCAAGAGATGGTTCTGGCTTTTTAATTGAAAATTCTCTCGACAGTTTTCACAGCGAAAGTCTGTCACAGGAGTGTTTGTTTTTAATCTTACAATATTCTCATTCAAGCAGGAAATGCAGAAGAGATTCTTTTCTGCCCAATCTTCTGTCAGGATCCGTATTCTTTGCGAGTTGCTTTTATACTTATCAAAAACTTCCGGATTGTACATTTGCAGGTTCATGAGATAATAGTTAAACTGCTCATGGATCTATTTAAATACTCGCGAGATCACTGAAAAAATATGAAGATAGTACAGACAACTGTTCAAAAGTCTTTTTTTGTTGAAGTAGGAGGTAAAAATTACTACGTAGATTTTATAGATTCTGATAAACAAAATATCAGTTTATTGAAAATGGATCTCTGGCAAATTACTGATCAAGACCATGAAGAATTAGATCTCTATCTCCTAGGTGATTCGAGCAAAGAGGAAAAGAAAAGAGTAAGAAAGAATTGGTTGATTGCTAACAAACTCATTGCTTTTTGTATGAAACATTTCAATGATTACAATCCTTTAAAGAGATAAAAATCCTTAGAAAGTGCAGGGTTTAAGGAAGGAGATGAGTTGGAAGCGGAAGTGAAGAATGGGGAGATTGTGTTGAAAAAGTTGTGAATATAATTGTTTTATTTTTTTCACGTTAAAGCAGTTAAAACCTACTACCAAGCTTTATATAATTCAAATTCTATTTTAAGGTGGGCAGTGTGGTATGATGGATGATATGCCTGATGCCCCCGCAAGGGATTCAACCGCCGAGGTTGCTGAAGGCTCAGACTCCATCAGTGCTGCCTAAATTTAGGATACGTGTAATGTGGCAAGCTCAACATTGGAGTTTAAACTAGATGATGAAAAATCAATAATAACAGCACTGAAAAAAACTTTTAGTGTTGTATTAGAGTCGTCTAACTTAGAACAAAAAATAATCTCGCGATTAGAAATTAATCATATTGGTAAAAAAATAGTTGTTGTCTTTTACACAACGGGCAAATGTTTAATTCAAGGTAGTGGTGGTGAAGCCTTTGATTCTATCAAGAAAAAGATTATTGATCTAGGATTAGTCGAATTAAAAAATGAAAAGACCTCAAAATATATCTCCGATCTAGATGAAAACAATTTTTATAAGGAGAAAGATTTTATTGTTGGATTTGATGAGGCTGGAATTGGCGAGACTATCGGTTCTGCTATTTTTGCAGCAGTTATATTATCAAAAGAGAATCTATCGCTCTTCGCCAGTTTGAAGAAAGATATAAAATCACTTTCTTTGCGAGAATTGAATTATTATAGTGATTTGATGAAGAAAAGTAAGATTAGATATGAATATGTGAAAGCCTCTGCTTACGAAGTTAGTAATAGTGGTTTCACAAAAAATCGCTTAATGGATAAAAAATATGTTGAATTAACTAGAAAACTTTCTTCCCATCTTAACAAGAGCTATATTCTCATGTTGGATGATTATGGTGTGAAAGAAGATATAAAAGGTTATTTCGCAAATTTAGATAAGCAAGGTATTAGATATATATGTCGAGATAAATTAGATGAGAATATAACTGCTTGTAAACTGGCTTCTATCATCGCAAGACAGATAAGATATTCTGAACTTGAAATGTTGGATGCAAGTAACCGCCTTCAACTGAATGGAGCGGAAGTAAGTTTTGGCAAGGGGGCGAGTAATGAACAGACAAGTAACTGGTTAAAAACTTTTAGAATTCTTAATCCTACACTAGACTTTCCAGATTTTGTTAGAAAATCTTGGGGAAACGTGATAGATGTAGAGAAAGAAATGCCTAGAAAGATAATTCCCTTGCACTTTGACTGTAAGTATTGCAATAATCGGTTAAAAAGGATATTTGCTTATCATACTAAAGATGAGGACAGCTTATCCTTTTATTGTTCTTCGTGTCATGCTAAAATCGATAAAGTTCATTTAAAGAATCAAGTATTCCCTTATATTTTAACGGATACGAATTCTTTAATAATTGGTACTGTAAGTCATGATCTTCGATCTACGACTTCAATTTTTAATGGATCAAGATTATTAATACCTCATAAGATAATGGACGAAATAGACACGATTGGGAAAGGGAGAAAGCTTGGAGCACATAAAGAGATAGAAAGATTAAAAGAATTTGAGAGCCAAGGTAAGATAAACATTCATCATTGTGATTTTGAGGTTACTAGTCCATTCGATGCCGATAAAAAGTTGTATGATTTAATAGCTAAAAATAATAGTTGTGCGCTTATAACTGCTGATAAAAACTTAGCCCTCAATGCTTACGCCAATGATGCATTTGTATTTCATCTTATAAATTACATTCCTCAACCTAAACAGATAGTAGCAAGTTCTACTAATATTTCCCCCGCTGTAGCTTCTACTAAAACGCTACCCTAATTATTACTTTAGAAACATATTTTAAAGTAGACTTATCTATTAAATCATGAAGTATGAAGAGCCTAAAGATATGTTCAATACCATTAGCCATACGGGTCCAGACGGAAAAAATTGGGTAATCAATTCGGATAAAATTAATGAATATTGGCATGAAGAATATAAAGACCGATTAAAATTTTTGGATTTGTCTTTAGCTATAGAAGGCTCTATCGATCAACTAATTTGTGCAAGAATCAGCGAAAAAATGGACCATTTTTTAGATAGGGTTGTTTTAACTAAAATGGACTTTAGTAATAAAATACTGATTATGAAAACGATACTTAGCAAAGATGATTTGTATCATAATAAGGATTTGAGATTTGAGATAGGCGAAGATAAAATTTTAGTAGATAAGTTGTTCAAGTTGCATATTAATAAAACAATACAGATAATCGAGGATATAAGGGAAGTAAGAAATCATTCTGTTCATTCTCATCAGTTCGTTTTTGGAAGAGATAATAAAATTTTAAAACGCTCCAAGATAAAACCTTTAGAGTTCTCAGAGGAATTGGACAAAGAAGAATTATTGATTAAAGGACATTTTGTCCTTTGGATATTAAACTTGTTTACAGATAGTTTAAATCATATTAATAAGAACTCTCTTTTGAACTATTATACAAAGTACGAATCAATTTTAAAGACTTTTGCGGAAAAAATAGAATCTGCATGATATACTTTGAGGCATATATGGAAAATTGATGATTCTGCTCAGAATGTAATGTCATACAAATTCTGCTAGAACAATGTATTTTCTCGCCAACGACAAAATATATAAACTCCGTCGGTCTTTGGGATGTAAGACGTTACTAAAACTAACGTTTAAAGTTTAACTTCTCTGTGCGAGCTGGCAGAATACGGCTAGGGACGGCGGGTCCAGTATAGCATTCTGTTAGATTTTGGAGTCTGAGAAAAATCTTAGAAGATTATCCAAACATCAAAAGTGTGCAAGCACATCTTACAAAAGATGCAGATTTGATTTTCATGTATGAAAAGCAACTGTATGCTTTAGAAGTTTAGACAGGAAAAGTTTTGAGAGATAAGCAGAAGTTTTTGAACAAAGTTGATTTATGCAATGAAAACTATAGGGAAGATTGGTTTTTTGTGGTGACAAATCGCAATTTGCTCGGCAAATATCGAAAGTTTGGCAAGACTTATACGAGAAAGTCGGTGCTCAAAAAACTGAGGTGGTATGTGAAAAATAAGCCTCAAAAGTCACAGACTCCTTTTGATAGGTATAAGGGTTATAGACTGCAGTATCGGCATTATTGAGGGTTTTTTGTAGGCAGTAAATATATGGCTCTCTTATATATTGCTTTCGCTGTCATGATCAATGACTCTCTCTTGTGTTTTGTAGTTGATTTTGATAAGAACAGTATTCATTTTTTTGTTATCCTGTAAAACTGTATTGGGTGATACATCCACAAACTCGGCGCCAGACCTATCTCTTCATTAACACAATAGGCATTAGCACGAGAATATTCTTCTCGAGCCAACTTCTTTACATTTTCTATTTTGTGTGTTTCTTCTCTACCGATGCTGACCAAATTTGGTGCACCAATAGGTTCAAGACTCACTGGTGGAGATTTATTTATATCATCGGCTCTATAAAACGATTTCTGGAAAAGCACAAGCTCTACCAAATTAATTTCTTTATTCTTTCTTGTTTTTGTCATTTTCGTTGTTATTCTGTAATCTTTTTGATTACTCTACAGTATTGTTCTTTCTATATATAAAATAGTATGGTTTAAAATATTTACAAACAGAATAATTTATATATTAATATCTCTATATGTATAAATGAAGCTGGATAAAATAGATTTTAAGATATTATATGAATTGCATTACAATGCAAGAAGGTCTATCACTGAATTGGCTAAGAGAGTAGGAATATCAAAACAAAATGTTAATTATAGACTTAAAAAATTAATTCAAGATGAAGTTATTACGGGATTTATGAGCGTTATAGATATTCATCATTTAGGGTATTTAACTTACAGAGTGTATATACGATACAGAGGAGTTGATAAGGAAAGGGAAGATGAGATAATAAAATATCTCAATAATCGTGAAGATGTCTTATGGCTTGTTAGTTTGTCTGGAAATTGGGATTTAGAAGTAGTTTTTATTGCTAGAAATTTCATCCATTTTAATAATATCTTTAAAAAGGTAAAAGAAGATGTAGGTTCATCTTTCTCAAAATATAACCTTTCCATGTCCATAGTCAATTATCATCTTAATAGAGATTATCTTTTAGACAAACCCCATAAAGAGTTTGCAAGTAATTACTATGGATTTGAACCAAAACAAGAAAAGCTCGATAATCTAGATATAAAAGTATTAACTGAATTATCTAAGAATTGCAGACAAAGCAACCAGGAAATGGGGCAAAAATTTGGAGTTAGCTATCACACAATAAAAGAAAGAATAAAGAAGTTAGAAGAGAAAAAGATAATCTCAAGTCACAGAATCAAATTAAATTTAGATAAACTTAACAGACTCTATTATAAGGCATTACTATTTTTAAATAATCCTACAAAAAATCAGGAAAAAGAGATATATTATTTTTGCAGTCAATATTCTTTTATAGTTTATCTAGTTGAAGTACTAGGGGATTGGCAATTAGAAGTAGAAACAGAAGTAGCCAATGAGAAGGAGTTTCTATCTTTTATGATGGACTTGAGAAATAAATTTCCAGATTTGATTTCAGACTATTATATCTTACAACTGACAAAAGAACACAAACTAAATTATCTTCCTATCGGGGATAATATAAAAGCATAATTATTTTTCCTAATTTACACCTAGATTCTTAGAAAATTTTATATAGGAAGAAAACAGTAGAAATACATGACTGAAACAGTAAATATGGAGAAAATGTATCTTGAATTGCTTGCCTTGAGAAAGGAAGTTCAATTCATCAAAGATCGAGTCGTAGAAATAGAGGTAGTTATGACTCCTCAAGAAGAGACACTTTTAGAAGATGCACTTCAAGCGCATAAACGAGGAAAGACGAAGAAGTTAGAAGATTTCAAAAAAGAGCTTGGTGATTAGGATGTTTGTTGTCTCTTTAGGTAACCAACCACAAAAATTTCTTAAAAAGCTGGATAAAGATGTGAGGTTGAGGATCTGGGAGAAACTTGATGAGTTAAAGATTAATCCGTTTCCTTCTGAAGTTGTCAGAGTTGTTTGCAAGAAGGGAAAAGCGTTTCGCGTGCGTGTTGGAAGTTATAGAATACAGTATTACGTTCTCCACGAGACGAAAGAAATTATCATTTTTGACATTGACAAGCGAGAAAGGGCTTACGATTAATGTCCTGCTGATCTATGAAAGTATTTTACCGAAGAGCAAACGAAAAGTATAAATATGAGTACGTCGTGTAGGGTATAAGCAATCAAACAATCATTGATTATTGATATTTGGTTTGGACAAAAGTTCTGTAGAGACGGCGGGTCCATCTAGCCCGATGTAATAATTTGGGGAACCTGGGCTTGGATGTTCGCACAACCAAACACCATAAAAGATAGACTTATATAGTAAGCCGATTATTATCGGTTATGTGGATAGCGCGCTTTAAATTACGCGATGATGAAGATGTCTACCTTCCTGTGTGTCTCAGGAACAAGGTGGAGTGTTTTGCCATTCCCTATACTAACTTTGAGAAAGGTGGTAAAATACATCTTCTGGTTGGAATCGTCATGAATGGAAAGGAAAGTCAAAAGCAAAAGTTTGTTACCGACTTAGGGAAAGAAAGACAAATTGTAAGTATTGATCGGCATCATGACTTTTTGTTAATTCATGCACGGCATTCCGCATCACGTGAAGCAAAAGCAGAAATAAAAATATTCTATAATCCGCAGTACTTAATGGCAAAACCAGTACATTTAAGACTTGATGGATGGGAGTATTGGGAAGTTGCCTGTGTTGATCGTGTAGAATTGAATAAACTTGTTGATGCAGCTATCAAATATTATCATGGAGAACTGACTTCCATTAAGGAAGAAAACCTACACAACATAGCTAATTTAGGATTTACTCCAGAATTAACTGAAAAACAATTGGAAGCGCTTAAACTTGCATACAAAGAAGGGTATTATGGATATCCTAGGAAACTAACAATCCCTGAGTTGGCGGGAAGGATCAAGAAATCTTACTCGACCTTCCATGAGCATCTCCGTAAGGCAGAAAATAAGCTTATTGACTATTTCTTAATGTATAGATAAAGCCGATAATTGTCGGTATAATTTAGTTATAGTTTGTTCTTTCCGAATTTTTATGATAGAAAGAAAACAGACATTGAAAAGAAAGAGAATAATTATAACTGGATGTGGCTATAATACTCTTCAGAGAGTGTTCTATGACATAACAACTGGAGCACCATCACATGATTCAATCTTTACCGGAGGAATTGAACATAAACTTAATATTGGAGCTGCGACTGCTCAGGTTTTAGCAGAACATGGTGCATTGGTGCATATGATATCAACTTCTGCGGAAAAGTTAAGGATTCTCAAGAGCCATATCAAGGATAATCATACAGGATCAAAAGTTTCTTATTCAGTCGTTGATTTGCTTGATCCACAAAATGTTAAGCAGTTTGTTCACGATTTACCCAAAGATAAGCCACTTTATTGGGTACAATCAGTAGGTCTTGGAGCTGGGAGTTACAAATTGAAGGATAATAATCCTTACTTAGCACTTGAGGATATACCTTTGGAATTACTTGAAAAAGAAGCTACGGTAACATTAAGAGCAACACACCTGCTTATGCAGGAATTTTTACCAATTTTCAAGAAGCAGAAAGAAACGCGTATTGCAATAGTGAGTTCCATGAGTGCAATTAGAGGTTATTCACTCGGGGGAACTCACTGCGCAGCTAAAGCCGCAATTGACCGATATGCAAATGCTGCAATGCTGGCGCTTTACAAACATAATATTTTTGTAACTACAATACGCCCCGGATGTACAGATACAGGTATTTATGATAATTACTCTTCCTTGAAAGCAGTGGTACAAATCTCTGACGAATATCATGGAACCTACCGGAAGCAGTTTGCCTCTGCACCGCCACATACGGTAGGAGAAACTATTGCATGTGTATTAACCACGCGAGCACATATTCCTTCTATTAATTTAGTTGCTCAAGGACAATGGCCTCATGAAGGTTCTTAATTCTTTAGAGAAAGATTTTTGAAACACTGTCTGTCATCCACTTGCGATAGAGTTCCCTGCCAGATGCCACCAGAATATGGGCGTTGGCGGAAGAGGCAAGATTTTAGCAGAAGGATGTGTGCACATTGTACTTACCCTCTCCTGTACAAAAAGAATTTATCTCTAGTGGGCATTACTATTTTGTATACTTATTTACATATAATATAATTTTTACTATAAAATAGAGATATAACATATGCAAATAGTATAATAAGTTACAAATTATGTAACTATTACTACAAAATAGAAAGGTTTATAAAGTTCTAGGAGGTAGATATGGTATGGTGACTAAGTACGACGTTTTTGAAATCGTTTACAAACATAAGGCTTCTCTTAAACCCATAGAAGTTGTAAGGAAGCTTGACAAAGATAAAAGAGAATATCATGCCATACATAGGTATTTACGAGAGCTTGTAAAAGAAAAAGTCTTAATCAAGAAAAAAAATGGGTTTGAAGCTGAAGTAAGTGAAAAAACAGAACTTCTGTATAGACTTATCTATTATTGCCTAAAGAATGGAATAAATTACAACCTTATATTAGATAGCAACATTGCTCAATTCATAAGCAGAGCCTTGCAGAAAGAAGAAATAACTTCAAAGAATGCAAGCCTAAACCCGAGAACTCTGAAGAATTATATTGAGATACTTGATAAATATGGGCTAGTTCTTATAATCTCAGATAAGCCACTAAGGGCAAGAGTATTCTATAATGCACTTCTTAATAATCTTTTAGTTTATTTTGGGTATAAGCATTCAGTAATTGTTGAGACGACAAAAGATTATATGGGTGAGATACATAAGGGTCTGGCTATCTATAGAAAATTAAAGAAGGAAAATGAAGTAGGTTTCGATAAAATTGTAAGTGAATTTGAGGTATCTTTTGTATATCATAGCTTATCTCTTGAAGGGAATCCCATCACTCTTCCCGATACCTTAAAAATATTAAAAGATGAAATAATTCCTGCAAATCTGAGGAGCATAGATGTTGAAGAAATTAAAAATTATCAGCAGGCAATCTTGCAGATGATTAAGGATGCAAATGAAAGGAAGTCTTTGAACATTCAGGGTATATTGGATTATCACAGGCGTGCAATGGTTCATAAGCCGGAAATTGCTGGAAAAATAAGGCAGATTCCTGTACATATCAAAGGAAATTCCGATTTTATAGTTACCAGGCCCGAGTTTATAAAAATAGAGTTGGATAAATTACTCGATAAGTATAATGAGTTTATCAAAAGAAAAAAGGTTTCCACAGAAGAGATATTACAATTTGCAGTTTATCTCCACAATGAATTTCAGCATATTCATCCCTTTGAGGATGGAAACAGCAGGACAACAAGGTTGATTACGTTCCATCTTTTGCAGTCTCTAGATATTCCCATCTTAGATATTCCATTCGGTCTTTTAGATGAATATGTGCGCTACACAAAAGGATCAAGAAAAAGAGAAGATCAAAAATTATATAATAATCTTCAGAAGATCATTTTATACAATCTTAAGAAAATTAATAAACGATTATAATTCTAAGTCAATCACT
Source organism: Candidatus Woesearchaeota archaeon (assembly GCA_964554415.1). Lineage (GTDB taxonomy): Archaea > Nanobdellota > Nanobdellia > Pacearchaeales > GW2011-AR1 > JAGVXD01. The sequence goes on from CAZKON010000007.1 coordinate 24,478, forward strand.
CTTTTGGTCTAGTTCTCTCGCAGATGCCATCGCAGCATGCGCGTCTACATTTTTTACCCTTTTTTATGAACTTTCTGTTGTTACAGAGAATTCGGTTAATTGTGTTACTTTTTGTACCATATTCTCTGTCTGGATGATTAGGAAAACAGGAATCCAATTAACCTAATCATTCATACCGTTAATCTTATAAGGTTTACCGCGTTTCTTTTTTCATGAACGTGAAGGGAGTTAGACTTGAATTTCTAGGACATTCTGGATTTTTAATCAGTAATGATGAGGGTAAGCGGGTTGCTATAGATCCTTATATGGTCGCCGAGAGCATTGCGCCTGCAGATATAATCTTAATTACCCATAGTCATTATGACCATTGTAGTATTAAAGATATTATGCGCCTTGCACGACCAGGCACTTCAATAGTTGTGTCTGCTGATGCGCAGAGTAAAATCGCGCACATCGAGGGAGCAAACATGCAAATTATAGAAGTTGGCGATGAGCTTACGTTTGGAAATGTTAAGATTGAAGCTTTTCCTGCATATAATGTCAAAAAAGATTTTCATCCTAAATCAGAAGGATGGCTTGGATATTTGCTCAAGTTTGTAGGGGTGATTGTTTACCATGCAGGGGACAGCGATAAGATTCCTGAAATGGAAAAACTGACAGGTTATGGGAAACACGGAAACACTTTTGTTGTTTTGCTTCCAGTATCTGGAAAGTATACTATGAATGCTAAGGAGGCGGCAGAGGTAGCCTCACTTTTGAGCCCTGATTATGCAATACCTATGCATTATGGTTCTGGGGTGATAGGCACCAAAGAGGATGCAGAACAGTTTGTAAAATTGTGTGATGCTGTGAATGTTCATGCTGAAATTCTGGAGAAAGTAGTATGATGAACATTTTCTCACTCAATTTTCTCACTCAATTTTCTCACTTGTGAATGTATTCTCTGTCATAGTCAAATATAAATACTCATAATGTTTTTGTCTTTCCAATAAGGTGAAAGGAGGTATAATACATGGTACTCGATTTTGCAAAAGAGGCAATCCAGAATGCTGCTACACATAGCATTAACTTTGATGAATTGCGGGCAGGAAAGGCAAACATTAAGGTTGTTGGCTGTGGTGGCGCGGGATGCAATGCAATTACTTGGCTTTTCAATAAAGGCATAAGTGGCGCAACGATATATGGTATCAACACAGACGCTTTACACCTAAGTATTACTAAGGCTGATGAGAAGATTCTGATTGGAAAAGAACTTACTCGCGGTCTTGGATGCGGAGGTTTTCCCCAAAAAGGACGAGAAGCTGCAAAAGAATCACTTTCTGAGCTTAAGAAATCAGTAAGTGGTGCTGATATGGTTTTCGTCTTGACTGGTCTTGGCGGAGGTACTGGCACTGGCTCGGCACCTGTTGTCGGGCAATTGGCAAAAGAATCAGGCGCAGTAGTCATTGCGGTGGTTACGATGCCGTTTGACTGCGAAAAAGCCAGACATGAGAAAGCTGAGTTCGGATTACAGGAACTGACTGAAGTTGTTGACACGGCAATTATTATTGATAATAACCGTCTTGTTGACATTGCTGGTAACTTGCCCATGGAGCAGGCTTTCGCGGTCGCAAACGAGCTGGTCAGTACAATGATTAAAGGCATAGTGGAAACTATTACCTTGCCATCATTGATTAACTTAGACTATGCAGACGTTTCAGCGATAATGAAAAACGGTGAAGTGGCAGTTATTGGTATTGGCGAGAGTGATACGACAGCCAGAGTTGATGAAGCAGTAAGACAGGCATTGACGCATCCTTTGCTTGATGTTGATTACAAAGGCGCAACAGGAGCTCTGATTCACATTACCTGTGGACCAGACTTCAAGCTTGAGGAATTCGCCGGTGTTGGTGAGCTCGTTACTGAGAACATCAGCCAGGACGCTCAGGTTATTATTGGCGCCAGAGTCAACAAAGAGTTTGCCAACAAAGTGCGCGTCATTACTATCATGACAGGAGTTAAATCTCCGTATGTGATGGGCAGACACTCACAGCGCGAGGAGCAGCATATGAAGTCTGAAATGTCTGATTTAGGCATTGAAGTCTTTAGATAAAGCTTAGCTTTATTTATTTATTTTTATTTTTTATTTTCTTGAAGGGGCGAAAGCCCCTCTTGCTTTTTACAATCTTCCTTATTTCTCGCAGGTTTTCTGGTGTGCAAACATTAGAAGGCAAGTTATAGGAAATCACTTTAATAATCGTAATTTCTAACGTGATGAGTGAGCAGATTGTCAAGAATCTCTGTTTTTACCGTAACTATTAATCTCTTTACTACTCTTGGCTTTTTTTGGAAGAAAATTTCTACAAACTTCCTGCCTGACTTTTTGTTCGTATATGCGACGGTTCTATTAAGAAAATTATGTATCGTAGCAGGGCTGGATATCACTTGTCCATCGGATTCAATATTATAAAGATTTCTAATAATATCCCTAACTTCATGTATATAGAATGAAGAAGGATCTTGGCTTCTTAATCTTCTTAATTGCCATTCTACTAAATTTCCGAGCCTTTTAGTTAAGAACTGCTTTTTTATTTCTTCAGGTGTAGGTGGATCTCCACTTATGGTTTGTTCTGCTCCAAATTCATATCTGCTGTATATCTCTTTCTCTGAATAACTATCCTTTCCTTTAGCTCTATATTTTTTTCCATTTCTCATAAATATCATATTAACTCCCTGATTTTCTATATGTGTTCTCAATAATTGCTCAGGGTCTTCTGTAAGGTAGTGTACTTGATCAAGGATTTTTCTGTTAAGATATAACTCCCCTATTACTTCTATTAAAGGATCTCTAAAGGACTCATAATAAAAGAGAGCTCCTCCCTCTCCCTTTATGGATTCATAGCAAGCTTTTTCTAAAGCTTGAAGTTGATTACCCTTTCTGGTATATGGTCGATATGTCCAAATCTGGAGGATATCTTTGAACTTTTCGATGTTTTCTGGCTTCATTTTATCATTATTCCTTAAAAGCGTTATCTGTGTTATTTAAGTACTTTTCTTTCTAAAATTAAGAATAAAATGGAAATATTTATATATAAAGACAATTAATGATAACTATGGCTCTTGAACTTGATCATACTGATAAACGCATTCTTTTTGAGCTTGAGAGAAATGCGCGCCTTGCTGATGTTAAACTAGCGCGGATTGTGGGAAAGAGTAAGGATGCTGTGCGATATCGCATCAAGAGAATGGAGGAGGAAAGAGTTATTCAAGGATGGAAGACTTGGATTGATTTTTCTAAGCTGGGATTTATGACCTCTACTATTTATCTGACTTTGATTAATTTACCCGAAAAGAGAGAGAAATTAATTGCAGAGATTAAGAAAGATCCGCGCGTGTACTGGATTGGTGTTGCAGAAGGAGCTTGGAACTTAGGTGTTACGTATTTTGTGACTTCAAATAAGGAGTTGTTTGAGCGTAAGAATGACCTTCTTGCACGGTATTCGGATTTAATTGTTGATTGTTATGTTACCACGCTAGTAAGTGTGAGCGTTCATGAAAAAACGTTTTTAGCTGGCGGAAAGTCTTCTCTTCTTACGTTTACTGAGCAACCCGAGCATTTGGAAATTGATTCTTTAAGTAAGAAGATTCTTCAGGAAGTTTACTTTGATTCTCGAAAAAATGTTGCCACTATTGCCGATAATCTGCATACAACTGTGGATATAGTGCGTTTACGCATACGCAAGCTTGAGGAACAGCGTATTATTATTTGTTATACTCTTGCAATTGATTATCAGAACATAGGCTATGAATTTTACAAAGCCTCGGTGTATCTTAAGTCATTTAAGACGGAAACGATGGACGCAATAATGAAGTATGCTGAGCAAAGTGATGTTATTATCAATGTTGTTAAACAGATTGCACCTTGGGATCTTGAATTTGTTCTGTTTGCTCGAAGTTTTAAAGAATATAACGATGTGATCGGGGCATTTACGACTCATTTTAAGCACGCAGTGAAGAAGATTGATACGGCAATTATGAGTGAAGATATTATTTTTCCGTGTTCGAAGTTGCCTTTGTGAATTCCTACCCTTAGTAGGAAAAAGTTTAAATAGTTATTCCTACTCTTTTTAGCTATGGAATTGATACGTGAATTGAAACCGAAGGGAATAGTTGTCATACCAAAGGATATACGTGAACAAATGAGAATTAAGGATCGAGATAAGATAGCATTAAGTGTGCGTGATGGAGAAATTATTATTCGCAAACAACAAAATCCTGAAGAATGGCTCAAAAGTTTTCTTAAATACAGAAAGAAAGGAAAAAGTATGACACTCAAAGACATTAAGAGGTATGAAGAAGAAAGTTATGATTTACCTTGATGCCAATATCTTTATCTATGCAATCACAGGAGATTTTAAAAAATCAGAGTCTTGTTTGTCTATTATAAATAAAGTGATTACGGGTAAAATGGAAGCATGTACCTCTCTTTTGACATGGGATGAAATCCTGTATGCGCTTAAGAGAGAGATTGGAAGAGAGAAAGCTCTTGAGGAAAGTAGAAAGTTCTTAGAGATTCCTAGTTTATATTTTATAGAAGTTGATGGGGTGGTAATTACTAAGGCTCAGATGATAGCTGAGTTGTATCATTTAAATCCGCGGGATGCGATTCATGCTGCCACGGCAATCCTTAATAGGTGCAAAGAAATTTTCTCTGATGATCCTGATTTTGACCGAGTGAAAGGCTTGAAAAGAATTTCGCCTTAACTTTTACCGTCTTTCAGTGTACATCAGAGGCTCTTTAAAGAAGCTCGGAATCTCTTTCTGGTTCCATTTTTCCCAGTACATGAAACCTTTTAGAGGGCGTTTATACTTTGGAGCAACTGGCTTTGCTTTTTCGTAACCCATTGGGATTAAGGCTTCGACTTGGATTTTTTCCGGTATCTCAAATAAACTTCTGATTTTTTTGTCTTCAAATGCTCCGACCCAGCATGCGCCAATTCCATCGTTAGCTAATTTTAAAAGGAAAGTCTGAATTGCCGCGCCTGCCTGCTGTCTTGAGTAGATTCTGCCGCGCTCGCCATACGTTTTTTCAAGGAGTTCTTCATCAGAACATACTACTGCAACCATACCAGCTTCACCAATCCAGAGTTGTTCTGCATATTCTGCAACTTTTGCTATTTTTTCAGGGTCAAAAGTAACAAGAATCTTAAGGTTATTACTGTTACCTGCGTAAGGAATCATACGGGCAGCATCAACAGCTTCCACAACATCTCTCCATCCTACTGTTTTTCCTTTATACGCACGAACTGAGTGGCGCTTGATTAGAAGAGAATCAAAGTCCATGACTTTTAGAGGGATTATGTATATTTAAGGTTATTTCTTTGGTTTATTTCAAACTGGGTGTAATACCCCATCAGCTTGCTGCGGCTCAAAATGTAATTAGAGAATTCCGTCTTGAACCGAGTGCAATACCCCGCAGCTTGCTGCGGAGAGAGCGAAGCGAACGGTGGGATGCACGAGGTTAGAAATTCTCTTTATTTTGTTTTTTGACAAAGTGATGTCATGATTTCTCTTAGGTGAGTGTTATGGAGCTGAAGATTTATATCTATCGTTAATTCGGGTAATTTCATGACATATTTGTCCCGAATTCCCGTGATAGATAATTCGCAAACAAGTCATACAATCAAGCGAATTATCCATATTTAAACTCTTCTTTTTCCGACGGGAAAACTTAAATACTCCTCTTTTGATGATTGTTGATGAGTGAAAGTTTTTATTGCAAAAAATGCGGGCGAATGTTGACTGCATACGAACATCATGACAGGGTGTATGAAGTAGTATGCGTTTGCGGGCATACTAATCAAATTCATCAAGGACTAAAAGCAGGAGAGAAAGTAAGTTCGCGTGAAGAAGTAGGAACAGGAATTTCCGTGCCTGTAGAAAGCTCCGGATTTCCGCATAAATGCAAAAAATGCGGATATGGGGAATGTGTGCCTACACAGATTAATGCTTCTTACAGTGATGAATCTGATATTTACCTGTATAAATGCAAAAAATGCGGGTTTGTTGAACGGCAGGCTGATGGGACAGGAAATACTTAGAGTTGGATGCTTATTAAGTAATTTCACCGCTTGCTACGAGCTGTTTTTTGTTATACAACACGAGCTTTTGCCCTGGAGCAACTGCTTCCTGCGGTTTTGTGAAGATAAAACTATACCCAGAACCGCGCTTGATAAGAGTTCCTGCGTGAAGTTGGCCGAGATGACGGATTCGTGCCTTAAGTTTTGAAGGTATTTTTTCTTTCTTATTTATTTTGTGGAATTTAGATAGTAAGATTGTTTTTGTGAGCATCGCAGGGTGATTTTCAGGAGCGAGCGTAATCTCATTTTTCTTTATTTTTTTTGAGACTATGTAAAAGCGAAAACTTTCCATACATCTTGGTTTTTTGATAGCTATTCCGATATTCTCTCCGGCTTTCTGGCCGATAGTATAAAAGAAAATTCCTCTGTGCGTGCCAATGATTTTTCCTTCAGTGTCTCTAACGATTCCCTGTTTTTCAGGTATACGTTGTTTTAGGAACTTTTGCATGTTCTGTTTCCCTACAAAGCAAATGCCTCTGGTGCCTTTTTTGTTCCAGTTAGGAAATTTATTTTCTTTGGCAATTGTGCGCACTTTTTCCTTGGTTAAAGAACCTAGCGGGAAGCATGCGTGCTGTAAGTCCTTTTGCGTAAGGTCTGCGAGAAAATATGACTGGTCTTTCTTCTTATCTTTTCCTTGCCAGAGCTTGAAGCCGCGAAATGTTCTTTTTATACGTGCATAGTGTCCTGTTGCTATGTATTTAGCCCTATTTTCTTTCGCGGCTTTCCAAAGAAATGGGAATTTTATTATTGTGTTGCAGAGTATGTCGGGATTTGGAGTTAAGCCTTTTTTATAACCTTCAAATAAAGGGTTTATTATATTTTTTTTATATTCTTTTTCGTAGTCCAGTGTAATTAACTTGATTTTAAGCATTATTGCTATTTTTTGTGCGCTTTTTAGCTCTTCAATCCAAGCACATTCGCCAGTGAGCTTGTTTTTTGTGTCTGAAAAGCTTTTTATAAACGCTCCTATCACTTCATAACCTTTTTTCTGAAGAAGCAGGGCAGCTACGCTGGAATCAACTCCTCCTGACATACCAAGAAGCACTTTCTTTTGAGCTTTCATAAGTTTTATAATGTACCTGTATATTAATAGTTTATGGCAGAAAATGTTCATACTGGTGGAGTAATGCAATTTCGTCATGAAGGGGGAGTCGGAAAACTTGATGATGAGAGGAAAGCTTTACTTGAGCAGGGCTACAGAGAGGCTGATGAGAGGAAGAGGAAGGAGAAGAAAAGAAAGAGAATTATGTGGGCTATCCTTGCATTATTTCTCCTGATACTTATTATTGCTTTAGTTTATTTCTTTTTACGGTAAAATCTCTTTATAGGAAAAGAAATTAATTTTCGTACTTTTCTTTTCCTATCCTTCAGGAACTTTCAGTTCCTGAAAGCACTCAAGGATTAGTAAATCCTTGATGTATCGAGTGAAAAACTTCCGAAAACTTATTTCCCTCGATATAACTAAAGCAGCAATTTGCTGAATTCTTTTTTTTGGATGAAAATTATTGAGTTATGGAATGGAATACGTCCCCTGGAGGACTCGAACCTCCGACCCCATGATTAACAGTCACGTGCTCTACCTGCTGAGCTAAGGGGACACGGTCGTAAGAGATAAAAACGTTATTTAAAAGTTCCGACTGGGACTTTTTAGCCAAAGAAGTTTATTTCAAATTGAGTTCAATACCCCGCAGCTTGCTGCGCCCAATTTGAAGTTAGAGATTTCCGTCTCGAAGCCGAGCGTAATACCCCATCAGCTTGCTGTGGGGATAGCGAAGGCTTAGGAAATCTCTTTATTTTTGGTTATGTCGGGGGTCGACGGAAACCACACCGCATCAAGAATCAGCAAATGTCAAGAATGCGAACGCGGAGCATTCTTGAGGTCAGTGAGTGGTTCTTGACACTAAGAGAATCTCCGATCATCAAAAATCTTTGATTCTTAAATGCATTCAAGAACAGAAGTTCTTGGTGTCTCAAGGCACATCGAAATTGGAGGGTTATTCAAAGCTTCTTATATACTAAGATTTAGGTGTTGCTTTTTGTTGGGGGCACAGAGTTGTCGTTTTTAAGTGAGACAGTTTAAAAAAGAAGCGTTTGTCTTTTTTTAGTGACTCGGTATATAAAATTACATGTATGAAAAAATATCGGTTCCAGATATCAATTAATATATAAAGAACAATAATCTGTTTTATTTATGAGAGCGCAGACTGTTGCAATGGCAGTACCTTGCAGACGGTGCGGTGCACTTTTTGACCTAAGCTATGACCTTGCTCAATATGGAGAAGGCATGGCTGTTGAGGAAGTGATGCGCGCACTGCGCACGAAGCAGATTGCGAAAACTGCCCTTTGTTGGGATTGCAGATCCTAACAAGACTATTTTTATTTATTTTTCATTCTTAGAAAGAGATTTTTTATGTGAGTTTGTTGTCATAAGATTTATAGTGAAAGACGTTAATTCTTCTTCACAATCGTACGTCTTTCCCTTGATACCTAACGACCAAACGAGGAAAGATTAAGGTCGTTAGGTATATTAAGCAATCTTCGCGTGGATTCACATGGAACTTCTTATTGCATTGATGCTTGCTGTTGTGCAGGGAATAGCAGAATGGTTTCCTGTTTCAAGCTCGGGGCATCTTGCATTATTAGAACTGTTTTTTGATTATGAAGGGGGTTTGTTTTTCGGAATTGTTCTGCATTTTGGGACATTGATGGCAGTGTTTGTTTATTTTGGGCGGGACATAACAAATATACTGAGAGAACTTCTATCTTTACGCTTTCAAACACCTGACGGGCGACTTGGAGTTCTGCTAATTGTTGCAAGCATTCCTGCTGCAATTTCCGGATTTTTATTGCGTGCGATTATTACGCAGATTTCTGGCAACCTGAGCATGCTGGCTCTTGGGTTCTTAATCACAAGCATTGTTTTACTTATTGGCTCCGCCGCCCCAAAACAAACTAAGAGGCGCATGAGCATTGGAGGGGCTTTGCTTATCGGATGTATGCAGGTATTTTCTTTATTTAGAGGAATTTCACGAAGTGGCACTACTATTGCTGCTGGTCTGCTGGTTGGCTTGCCTGAGAAAGAGGCTGTGAAGTTTTCTTATCTGCTTTCTGTGCCTTTTATTCTTGGCGCAAATTTAATTTCAGTTGGAAACCTGACGCTTCCTAGTGAGCTGCTTTGGGCAACACTGCTCACTTTTGTTGTAAGCTTGTGCGTTATGCATTTTTCTTTTACATATGTGCTTAACAGAAGAGAAAATTTGATATGGATTGCGGGATATGTATTATTATTGGCATTGGGGATTGGGGCTTTTGTTCTTTTTTCTTGACGATTTATTCCACAACTGCTTTAATTCCTTTTATTCCTGCAGCAATAGCTTCTTCTACACACAGAAAAGTTTAAATAGTATGTATTTAATACATAATGTATGGTAAACATACAATTTATCGGGCGAGAAGACGAGCTTACTCAACTTCAGGAGATTTCTAAGAAAGATTTCTTCTTGATTGTAAGGGGCAGAAGAAGGATAGGAAAGACTCTGCTTTTGCGGAAAGCATTGGGAAACGCTGCGTACATTTTTGTCTGGCCAGACAAATCCTTAGACTGGATTCTTGAGCAAATATCCAACGAGCATCATCTGCCGAGATTTAAGACATTTGGTTCTCTTTTAAGCTATTTGTTTGAGCAGAACACAACCATTATTATAGATGAATTTCAAAATTTTCTTAATATAGATGCATCTGTTTACGGGGAAATACAGGAGGTCATAGATAAGAGAAAACAGGAGAAAATTTTTTTTCAATTGGTTGTTGCAGGCTCAAGCTATTCTTTAATGAATAAAGTATTTAATGACTCTGCTTCTCCGCTTTACGGAAGAAAGACGCACGAAATAGTTTTAAGTAATTTAGATATCTGCAGTTTATTTGAAGAGCTCAAAATCTCTTTGGATGAATTTATTGAGCTTTGGTCTGTTTTCGAAGGGGTTCCCTATTACTATGAGCTTATTGAACTCAAGAAAACAACGCAAGACGCGCTTTTTACATTGGTCCTCTCAGCGCAATCTCAACTGAAAGAAGAAGGAAAGGCGATTTTATCTGTTGAGTTTGGAAAAGACTCCAGGACTTATAACACCGTGCTGACTGCTATCGCTGAAGGAAAAACAAAGCTGAATGAGATTGCAAGCTTGTTTGACAATAAGAAGAATGAAGTCGTTAAGTACCTTGAGCTTCTGAGGAAGGATTTCAATTTGGTTAAAAAAACTACTCCTCTCACCGAGAATCCAAGAAAGTCCAGGATGGGGCGATATGAGATTTATGATAATTTTCTTTCCTTCTGGTTTTACTTTTATGATAAGAATCGTGCTTACATAGAGCAAGAGCGATTTCTTGAGCTTCGGGCATTTTTTGACAGAGAATTCAAGAGTTATGTGGGAAAGAAATTTGAAAAATTTGTGATAGAGTTATTAAAAGCGAAGCATCTTTTGTCCGAATTTGGTTTTCAAAGCATTGGAAAACAGTGGGGGAGATGTGAAGCGGGAACGTATGAAATCGATATTTTGGCAACGAACGAGCTGGGAGATGCCTTGTTCGGAGAGTGCAAGTGGTCTGAGAAGGTCAATGCTTTGGCTGTTTTACACGAGCTTGCTCTCAAATCAGATCATGTTGCGTGGAAGAAGGGGAGCAGAAAGGAAGTTTTTGCGGTCTTTGCAAAATCGTTTTCTAAGAAAGTGAATGAGTTTAAAGGAAGGAATGTATATTGCTTTGATTTGAAGGACTTGACGCGGGGGATACGGAAGAAAGGTAAGCAAGATTAAGGTGCATATCTTCGTTATCCAATAACCGCTTTAATCCTTCTGATTCCCGCTGCGACTGATTCTTCCCTGTGTTCTGAAAATTTTATATATCCGTAAGAGTTATTTATTGTATGTACACTTTTGTTGTGGCAAACACTAAGACTGAAAAAAGACTGCGTGATTATATTTCTTTGAGGAACGATGTTAAGTATAAACTCGATAGACTGAGTATTGAGCCTCGGAAGGCAAATGGGGCACATCTGCTGCATGGAACATTTGTGGGAAAATGGGCTTGTTGGCTTGGCTCAAATATTCGCATGATTTATATTATTGATGATAAGCAAAGGAAAATTATTATCTTGGCAGTCGGGAGTCATAAGATTTATTAGTTAATATTTGAACTCTTTGAGCTTCTTCTTTTTGATGTTTTTCTCGCTGAGCCTCATTTGGGCCATGAGGTCTATGTCTTCAAGAATTTCTTTTTCTTCTAATCGTCTTATTTTATCTCTAATTGCTTCTCTGATAAACTCTGTTTTCGTCATGTAGTGATGTTTCTGCATCACTTTTTCTATTGCTCCAAGGAAATTCTCTTCGATTTTTAGGCTCACGTTCTCCATGTATTACTAAGTGGTATTAAGTAGTATTTAAGATTTGTGTTCTTGTTATGTCAACTTGCCAATGTAACAAATAGCCTTGCTGGATAATCCTTTAT
>CAZKON010000008.1:0-33895 GCA_964554415.1 Candidatus Woesearchaeota archaeon
GCGAACGCAGAGCATTCTCGAGGTTTGGATGCAGGAAATTCCTTGGATTCCGGAACATTGCGAACCACTGTGTTCGCGAGTGCCGTCAAGAATCGAATATTCTTGAGGTTTCCTGACCAGAGAATTGCGCAATCCCTGCAATTCTCTGTGCTCGGGGAGCAACTCCACCTTAAAACGTCAGAAACTTTCAGTTTCTGAGCGCCGTCAAAAACCGAAGGTTTTTGAGGGGTGGAGTTTTCTGGAGGCTCCCCGACATAAACATCTAAATGTTTATTAATCTCAATGTTCTAAAACAAGAATGCCTTACCGTTGTGTTCATTGCACTGCCACTTATGCAGATACATCAAAAGAAGTCCTTTCAGGATGTGTATGCGGAAGTAAATTTTTCTTTTATATTAAACAAGAGAAGTTAGGACAAATTGCGCAGCAGCAGGAACCAGAATTGACTATTGAAGAAAAAGAGCAAATGGAAGAAGAGCTGCGAGAAATTGCAGGACTGCATAATCAATCTGAAACTCCAGTGTTTCTTGATTTTGAAAGCGTGAAGGTTATGAAGCCTGGAAAATACCTGATTGATTTGGGAAGACTATTTAGCCGCAATAAACCTCAAATCTACCAATTGGAAGATGGCAAATATATTGTTGACCTTCACTCTCTACAGCAAGAATGATGAAGAGAATTTGTTATATAGAGGACTTTGAAAAACTCCAAAGTCCTCTATCGAACCGCTTTGAAAACCCTCTTAGAACTACAAAATGGAGGATTATTCAAAGCTTTCTATAGAAACATATGAGAATTCTAATGCTAAACAAAAACGATAAACAAAACCCTACGTTTAAAAAGAACACACTCTTATGAGTATAATGATATCATACTCTCTTTTACAAAAACTTAATGTTCTGCCTTCAGCATCTGAGATTAAATTACTGGACAGCGCGACTGAATGGATTATTGCAGTTCTTAATATCGCGCTTGTCCCACTGCGCAAGCATGCGTCAGTTGTTGTTGGCGGGAGTTATGCAAAAGGAACTCTTGTTGCAAGCTCAATGTATGATATAGATGTTTTCATTCGTTATGATGGAGACATATATGAGTTGATGCGCCATCTTTTGCCAGCACTTCGAGAGATTTGCTTGCAACATGGTCTTCTGCTGGAAAGAGTTCATGGGAGCCGCGAGTATTTCCGCATCTATTATACGCCAAATATTGTTTTTGAAATTGTGCCTGTTAATGCAATCAAGAACCCTAACGAGGCATCGAATGTGACTGATTTGAGTTATTCCCATGTCTCATACATCAGAAAAGAACTGCGCAAAAACAAAAAATTAGTGCGTGAAATCTGTCTGGCAAAACTATTTTGCAAGGCGCAGAGAGTGTATGGTGCTGAGAGTTATGTGCAGGGCTTCTCTGGATATGCTCTTGAGTGTCTTGTCATTTTTTATGGTTCTTTTCTCAAAATGGTAAAGAATCTTGCGCGAGCTAAGGCACATATCGTCCTTGACCCTGGAAAAAGATACCATAACAAGAAAGAGATTCTGCTTTCTCTTAATGAAAGCAAGCTCCGCAGCCCTCTTGTTCTTGTTGACCCAACATGGAAAGAAAGAAATGTTCTTGCAGCACTTAGCCGGGAGACATTTTTACAATTTCAGAAGAAGGCACAAGCTTTTCTTAGGCGACCTTGGGCAGAATTTTTTGTCGTAAAAAACCTGACTGAAGAGGATATTGCTGTCCGTGCACGCAAATTGCACTCAGAAGTTATATGTGTTGTACTTGAAACACTGAAACAACCAGGGGATATTGCTGGCACGAAACTAAAAAAATTTGCCGATACATTAGCGAGATATTTTGCGCCTCATTTCTTAATAGTTAGCCGCGAATTTTTATATTCCGGAACGCATACAGCAAAGGCATATTATTTTGTTAAATCTGCAAGAGCAACCCTCCATAAAGGTCCGCCGCTAAGTATGAAAGAACATGCGCGACAGTTCAAGAGAGAACACCCTAATGCAATTGTAAAGCGTGGGATTATGTATGCTCCTCTGCCGCAACCTGCATCAGCGCAAGAATATATCAGGCATTTTCTTCAGCGTTATGCGAAGATGATAAGAGAGATGGATGTAAGCAGCGTAAGAGTTGCCTAACAGCTCAATTTATAGGGAATCACATTAATAATCGTAATATTTGTATGTGATTCCCTATCTATCGAACAACTAAAGAACTACGAATATTAAAGTTATTTGATATAGTTTCTCTGGCAGTTCTATTGTACACCATTCCCGTTCTTGAATGCATGCTCAACAATGTGAGCCAGAGACTCTGTAAAATAAGGCGAACTTAGCCAGACACCCATCTCTTCGTCAGCATGTTCCGGAGTAATCATGAGCAGAGCCTGCTTTCCGTCAACAATGAAGAAACGCGCAGGTGAATCTATATGTTTTGCCTTCAAATTGTGCTTTACATTGAGGCGCTTGACCTTTTCTAAATCACCGGAAAGAGCAAGACGGACTTTAATATTTGCTTTGTTAAGACGATCTAGTGCAGGTATCAAAACGCGACTCTTGTTCTCGAAGTCAGGAGCAGAAGTGCAAACTAATACTTCCTTTTCTGAACTCTCAAGAATCTCCCGGACCTTTGCGATTATATTTGATCTGCCTTTCAAAGAACCAGTAAGTTCGTTTGGTTTTATCGGTGAAATGCCTGAATTATGAAGTTGTTCCAGCTCTGTGTATTCATTTGTTGTTTTCAGAGCTACAAGCGCCTTGACTTTTTCCTGTGCTTCAGACATAGTCTCTGTCTTCATCTTTTCGATTATTTCTGTTGGCTTGACTGAGATATACTTTACTGGCTTGCCAATCTTAACAATTGCAAAACCCCTCTTCTCCAATGATTCAAGAACGTCATAAGCCCTGCTTCTTGGCACGCCTGAAATCTCTGCGACTTCTCCTGCAGAAGCAATGCCTTTTGAAAGCAAAGCTAGCCAAATCTTTGTTTCGTAAATATTCAAATTGAAGTGCTCCTTTATGTGCTTTACCAGTTCTTGTTTCATTATCATGCTGGAGTGATAAAACAGGGGTATTTAAATCTTTCTATTGTTGTAACTAATAAATGACAATTCTGTTAGATAAGATATGCAATTCCCAGAGCCAAGAAACAGCCTATTGAAATAAAAGGCATTGCTGGATAAAACTTTCCCTTTTCAGACATATAGAAAAGGACTGCAAGCGCCAGAGTTGCCCCTACTGAAACAATGAAACCATACCAAAACGAAAGCTGCTGCATAACTACGCCCGCAAGAATAATGGGGAATACGACATCACCGCCGCCTAAAATTGCGACACTCACTTTAACAGACTTCTTACTTCCTGCCTGTTTCTTTATTCCTGTCCTGTCTTTTGAGTTCATATAAGGAATAAAGAATCCTGAAAATATCTTAAGAGTCTTAATCTGATAACGCGCCATTCTCTGCATAAATCCTGTGTGCCAGACAGCATACATATCATACAGGGAAATAAGAATAAGTAAAATAATCGCTGTGGTAATTGTGACGAGCGGGACGAAGATAGCTGCAATTCCAGGATATATCATCACTTCGGTAAGATTGTGAATAATAATATTGCGCTTGAAGACCTTGAAATAAGCCAGAGGCAGAGCGACAAGTATTGCGATGAATGACGCTGCAGTAAATTTAGGCAGAGCAGCTGTGAGTGTTATGCCTAAAGCAATAATTACAACGAGAAAGAACCAGAGGCGCAGGAATTTTTCTGCATTGAATCGCATCAATAAAATCATAAGAACAATCGCAATTGCAAGTGCGATTATAATTGAAACTAGACTTGATTTTGGCTTGATGTCTTGCGGAGGGTCCATACCATAAGGGAGATTGTAAGTTGTGATGTTCTCAAGTGTTGTGGTATTATCTTCATTGAACTTCACAACTTGTTCTACCTCTGGAGCATAGGAAGCAACTACACCCAGACCGATTAGTTGTGTGAGCAAAAACATGCCTAAAAGAACAAGTGTTATTGTTAAGGAATGTTTCATACAGAAATGAAGATAAATGTGTTTTTAAGGGTTTGTGCGCTTTCTGTGTTGTGGGAAAAGTACGGATTGGAAATTTACTTCAATCTTATTGTTTCAAGATTTCTGGGCACGAGGGTCTCAATATGATTTAGCTTATAAAGAGTAGACGCCAAATCCAGACACTTTGAGACTTCTCCGTGATTGATGATAATCTTCTTTGGCCGAGGACTCATCCGGCTGACGTATTGCAGAAGCTCGTTGCGACCTGAATGTGCGGAAAATCCGCTAATGGTTTCAACCTGCATATTGATAATAACTTTCTCGCCGTCAACAAAGACTTCCTGCGCGCCTTCCTGCACTGTACGGCCAAGAGAACCTAAAGCCTGATAACATCCAAAGACAATAAGATTTTTCTGGCTGCTCGCGAGGTTTTTAAAATATTCTACAGATGCGCCACCGACAAGCATACCTGATGTGGCAATTATAATACAAGGTCCACCTTCCAGCACATCTTTACGTTCTGCTGGGCTGCCAATGCGTTTAACACTGCCTGAGGTAAATGGATTGTTGTCTTGAAATATCTGGTTGCGTACAGCTGCACTTAAAAAATCAGGATAGGCAGTGTGGATTGCAGTAATATCCCAGACCATTCCGTCTATATAGACAGGAACATTTGGTAGCAAGCCAGTGCGCACTGCTTCTTCAACACGTAATACTGTTTCTTGTGAGTGACCCAGACCAAGTTCAGGCAGGAGAACTTTTCCATTACGCTCGATAGTTTTTTTCACTAAATCAATGAAATGCTGCTCCACTTCCTGACGGGGAGGTAAAACATCATCCCTTGAACCATAAGTAGATTCTATAGTTAATGTCTCAATACGGGGAAAATGGTTGGCTGCAGGATCTAAGAGGCGAGTCTTTGCATATTTGGTGTCTGCACCATAAACAAGATTGTGCAAACCATTGCCAACGTTAATATGCACTTGCGCAGAGCCAAGCACGTGCCCTGCGTTATACAATGTAATGCGGATGTCCGGAGTAATATCAGTTACTTCCCCATAATCAAGAGTTATTGAATGACGCACCATTTCTTTGATATCCTCTGCCCTATAAAGTGGAGATGCGGCTTGCTTGTATGCCACACCTACGAAATCCAGAGCGAGAAGCGCGGCTATATCCCTGGTAGGGGCTGTCAGATAGACAGGACCACGATATCCCATCTTATAGAGATAGGGTATAAGTCCTGAGTGGTCAATGTGAGCGTGTGAAAGCACAATAGCACTAATTGAATTCAAGTCCCCTATTTCGCAGACATCCATATAGGGAAATCGCTCTTGTCCTTCTGAGATTGCCGGATTAATTCCGCAGTCTAAAAGAACTTTTGAGTTTGGTGTATGGAGAAGAAGACAAGAACGACCCACCTGCCGCCCGCTTCCGAGATAGGTAAGACGAACCCATATATCCTTTTTTTCAGGATTCCAATCAGTATAAATCTTTTTTCCAATCGCATCGAGAAACTTTCTTCTATATGCATTGTTTGCATATAAAACTGAACGGATTTTTTCTGTAATTTTGCTAGGGATTGCGGAACTGCGCTGTACCACCGGAGACCAGAATGTTGCGCGCCGAATGTCATTTAATACAGCGCCCTGTTTGCCGATAACTATTCCTGGTTTTTTTGCTTCTATAATCACAGTACTGCGCTGCACGTCAAAGATAATATTCTCTATTGATGCTTCCTCTGGAACAATTGCACGAATTGTCTTATCGGTATCACCTTCGCTGGCAAGAATGCTCTGCTCTGCACGGAGCTCGATGCGCTTTTTTATCTTATCAACAACTTCTTTTACTTTTGATTCGCCTGTCCTGAAAAACTCTTTATCTTCCGTGTAAAGAACTATGTTTGCACCTTCAAAAGTAACACTGCTTATAATTTTTGGCAGTTCGTCCTTTATGCTTTTTAGAATATCTGGCATGTCAAGAATCCTCCTTCATTGTATTGGGATTCTTGAGCATGCTCAAGAACTGAAAAAATAGATAAAAAGTTTTTGACATGTTATATGACTCCTGAATAGATTAGATTATTCATAAAACCTTTAGAATTCCAAATTCTAATTGCTCTTTGTTGTGATAAAGGACTTGACATGTGAAAATATAATTATCTGTATTCTGCAACAATTTCTTCAGAAACCACTTGTTTTATGCCGTCTTTTGTGATGGTAAAAACATCAATACCGTTGCCAGAACCAGTGTCTCGTTGAGTAGATGATTTCAGACATTCTTTCGCCAGTTCAACTCCCTCTTTAACTGACAAGTCTTTCTTATAGAGGCGTTCTAGCAACCCTAAAATGTAAGGCATTCCTGAAGAAAAGTTTGCATCGTACTCTTTGACTTTGTAAACTCCTCCTGCAGGTTCTATAGTATACAATTCAGAGGTGCCATCTTCATTAAAACCTGCAATCAATGTTCCAACAATATTCATAAGCATTGCCGGAGTTCTGATATTGCGATAAGTCATCATGGCGACGAGTTGCGCTGCTTCCTGCACAGTTGGTCTGCTTTTTGCGCGGAGTTCTTTAAGACGAAGCTCTGCGGCGAGCAATTTATTTGTAAGCTGTGCATCTGCCACGCCTCCAGTATATGCTACTACAAGATATTCATTTACTCGCAGTATCTTCTGATACTTTTTGTCCATGACAAGATTACCTGCGGTAACTCTTCTGT
The DNA here is from genome assembly GCA_964554415.1 of Candidatus Woesearchaeota archaeon. Classification (GTDB taxonomy): domain Archaea; phylum Nanobdellota; class Nanobdellia; order Pacearchaeales; family GW2011-AR1; genus JAGVXD01. The sequence goes on from CAZKON010000008.1 coordinate 6,745, forward strand.
CAGCACCTAATATAATACCATCTCTACATGTAATGCCCACTAGGCTTGTATTAGACTTCAGCATGTTGTTCTTAATATCCTGTTCCATAAAGCTCTGAGAATCTTCTCGTTTATTTAATTCTCTGCAACGTCCAAGAACAAAATTCCTGACGAGTGAGAACCTCTGCCATTATGTTAAGAAAAGAGTATTTAAGCTTTTTGGTCAGCCATCGTGCGAGCAGTTGAAAGTGAGTGAGCAATTGTATCCACTTCAGATACGTCACCAGTCTTGCGAAGGCGAATTATGTTATCAACAAAGCTCTCAATCTTTTGCTCATGGCTTACGATAATCAGCTGCTCAACGTTTAACTCTTCTAACACATCACGTATTTTGTCTATTTGCCCCTCTGAGAATCCATCTGTAGGCTCATCGAGGATTACTATATCACTCGTCTTAATCTGACTTAATACTGAATTAATTGTTTGATTAAGTGCCAAACGATAAGCGAGCGCAACTGCAGTGCGTTCGCCTCCTGAAAGAAATGAGTAATCCATCTCAAAATCTCCCTGCATAATTACAGGAGTGAAATTCTCATCGAGTTGCACTTCAAACGCTTCACCTGCAATCATGTGAAACCAGCTGCTGAAAACACGGGAGAATTCGCGCCTTAGTTTCATCATCACCTGCACTTCTGTAAAGTCTATGAGCATGATAAACTGATTTGACAGCCAGTCAATTACTTCGAGCAGACGCTTTAACTTATCTTCGAGCAATTCCTTCTGCACAATTTGCGCCTGCACGCGTGAAATCTCTTCCAGTGTGATTTCTAACTCTTTTCTTAATTCTGCTATTCCTATTTCTGAATTTTTCTCAGCGAGAAATGCTTTTTTGAGCTCTTCTTGCTTAAGACGAGAGTGAGTGTCAAATTTTGAGAACGATAAAATCTCTCCTTTGAGATTGTTAATGTGCTTCTCCAAGAATTCTATATCTCTCTGAAGTGTTTCTTGCTGCTTAGTTATTTCAGCCAGTTTTTTCTGTGAATTCTCTATGTACTCAATCTTCGAACGCAGAATTTCCCATTCGATTTTCTGTTTTTCAAGCAGTTCTGTCGCGGATTTTTTTTCTTCTAAGATCCTCGTTAGTGAGGCATGCTGCTCGCGGAGGCTTTCGAGCTGTTTCTTGATATCAACTAATTTCCCTTCTGTTTCATTTAAGATATTATGCTTATGTGCATCTGGAACGTCCTGCAAACAAGTCGGGCATATATTAATCTTGAAGATACGTTCTTTTTTTGCCTTGAATTCTAATTGTGCCTGTCCTAATGAGGAAATATTGCTCATGAGTACGACATCCTTATGATTTAACAGCACGAGTTCTTCTTTAACAGCTTTGAGTGCAGAAGTGCATGCAATGTACTGAGATTCATTGTATGACTTCCCTGAAGAAGCTAATAATCTTGCAATCTCTTTCTGCTCTCTGGCGACTGCTGCAAGATTTTCCTGCTTTAGTGCAATCAAAATTGTTGTTTTTTCAACTTCTTTCTCAAATTTTTCTTTTTCCCTGAGACTTTTCTCTACTTCTGCAATTTCCAGTTCAAGCGCTTTTCTTTGTGTGATGCACTCTTTCCAGACTTTTTCTTGTTTTTCGATATTCACAGCCAATTCCTTGCTCTTAGTGTTTATCACAGTTAATCTAACCTTATCATATTCTATAGTTTTTACCTCTCCCTGAAGAATTTTCGTCTCTTCCTTGAGCCGATTTATGAGAAAAGTAAGGTTTTCGCGAATGCGCTTATATTTATCAATTCCGAAGATATGACGGAGTACATTAAGCCGCGTTTCTGTATCCTCTATGATAATTTGTTTCATTTGTTCTTGTGGAGTATATACAGTGTATCTATAGAGAATGTTGTTCTTTTTCACGAACTCTGCTGGATAGCCAAGGAGCGCAAGAATCTTTGTCTTTAATTCTGTGACTGAATACTCCTGCATCTCGCCGTCTAGAGTCAAAGCAGTATAATCGCTGACTATTGAGCGGTTTTCTCTCTTTAGATGGCGCTCGACTATAACCTCATGACTATCTATTTCACATTCAAGAATTACTTCTCCGAGGGTTGCATCATGACGAAGCAAAGCAGAACCTTTCTGCCCTGGTTGCAGACCGAAAAGTGCATATTCTATGGCAAGCAGGAGAGTCGTCTTTCCAGAGCCCACATCTCCTGCGAGCAAAAGCGAACCTTCTGGAAACTCGATGCTCTGACTCTGGTAGCTTCTGATATTCTTTAGATGAACTTTTTTTATTTTCATAGTGTGAGTATCTTACGGTTTTCTGCGATGAGGCGCTCTTCAAAAACTGAAGATTTTTCATCTTCGCCTTTTTCTATCTGTAATGATTTTATCAAGGGGAAAATGTATGCATTAAGCGCATTCGGATGCCCCTCTTCGAATTTGTGGATAATCTGTTGTTCCATGTCCTGCGTATCTGAAAAGTCAAATGTTATCTCCTGCTCAGCCATCTGCAGCTTAGTTGTACTCTTGAGAAAGACATATGCTCCCTGCTTCTTAGCATAGCTTTCTATTTTTGTAAAATCTATGTCTGAAGTCTTGCCTTTCTCCAAGAAACCATAAAGTTTGACTATTAGTATTTTGTCGCGGAGACTTTCTTTTTCAAGACGCTTGAGAATCTCTTCAGTGACTATCAGAGCATTAGTAATCTCAATAGTCATACTTATTACGGGCTTTAGTTTAAGCTCCTGCCTTTTAATCACACCATTGTCTACTATGTAAAATGAGCCTCCACCTAATTCTTCGAGTTCTGCAAGATTATTTGGAAAGATTGGTCCACAATAAACGCGGCCCTCTTTTTGATAGTTGATGTGCAGATGTGCGAGAGCCAAATAGCCTACTGGTGGAAGCATGCGCTCGTCTACTGCTTTAATAGGTAGTGCCCCAACTGCATCCCTGATAGCTGTATGCAACATCAGAATCTTGAAGAAGCCAGGAGCATCCTGCAACTTTATTCTTTCAATGTCTTCTACCTCGAGGCTAGATTTCTTACCAGGATATCCATAAATGGCAACGTCCTTGTAGATTGTTGGTTCCAGTAGAATTTTTTCATTGCGCTCTTCGAACAGCGCAATATTCTTGCAAAAACCTGCTTTTTCAAGAACATCGAGAAAGGTCTTTCCAGATGCAGAATAGTCGTGACTACCTGCGATAATGAATACAGGTATTTTTGCGTCAACTAGCTTGCGGAATTCCTTGAATGTGTCTTTTAGCGTATCAATCGGGGGGTATGCTGAATCGAAGAGGTCACCTGCTATGAGAACAAAATCAACCTTCTCGCGAATACATATCTCAACTGCACGTTGAAATGAGTTAAAATTCAACTCCTTTAATTCTGGCTGTCGCCAACCTCCAAGGTGGCAGTCTCCCATGTGGGCAAACTTCATACTTGTGCAAACCAAGAATGCTTATTTATAGATTGTTGTACTCTGTCGGCTGTGCCATGGCTCAAGAAGAACAATTATGCTGGCACCGGATTAATGCATCTTCCGTTCGTACAGGAAGAACATGTGTAGGTTTTTTCTATAATCTGCGCGTTGCTACAATAGTATTCTGTAAGAGTCTTGACAGAACCTTGTGTTGTGCAAATATCTGCCTTTGTTATCGGTTTCTTTGTGGTTGTGCCTGCTGTTTCAGGCAGGTCTCCACTATCACTATCCACACATACCATCGTAAACGCCGTGTTTACTTCTAAATCATTTTTTACTTCAACTGTACAAGTCGTTTCACGTTCTACACCTGCTGCAGGAGGCGGGCTGTTAAGACAAGTTGAAACTCCTGCCCAGCCAGAGAATCTGCTCTCAGCAGGAACTGTTGCTGTGGCAATAAAGTCAAGAATATCTCCGACAACTGCTTGTGTATTGCACTGTGTTGTACATTCTGAAACTAGCACTTCTGTGCCGCGTTTTATTGTCAGCTTTCCTTTCGCGCTCCCATCTTCTATCGGAATAACTCCTGCTAAAATACTCACTGCAGAGCCAAGAGGCAGAGGTGCTGGAGTGACTTGTATAGTGAGCTCGTTGGAAAGAGAGTTTACATTCATGTTGTCTATTGCATACGCTACAAATTTATGCTCCCCTGTTGAGCGAGGGCTAAGCGAAAGGTCATATACTCCGCCTGAACCTGAGGATTTGGTACCTAACTGTCTTGTTTCACCATTGAGAGAATCGAAGACTTCATTGAACTGCACTTCCTTAATTGTCCCATCTGAATCACTTGCATGCGCGCGCAGAATAAGAGAGTCGCGCGATGTAAATTGTGATGCAATATCTCCGTCTGCATTTAGTATTTCGAGAGTAACTATTGGTGGAGTATTTTGTGTATAGAAAAGTGTGACTGGAGCAGAGAAACCCTTGCTTCCTTTGTTGTCGTATGCAACTGCTGTATAAATATATTGTCCAGGGTTATACTCTGCAGAAGAGATGGAGAGCGTTACTACGTAGTGTCCTGTACCTGTTGCAGGATATTTGTTCTCGCTTCCTTCGCTTTGTGCGACTGCGCGTTGTAATAATTCTACTTTAGAGATAGTACCATCACAATCAGCCGCAGTAATATCAAATTGAAGAGAAGAAGTGTCGCTAATCGGATAACTCTTTCCTGATGTAGGCGTTGTAATAGAAACTTCTGGGAGAGAGTTATCCGCAATGCAAACAACGCGCTGTGTGACTACTGAGTCGCTACATATTGAAAACTTTTCAGGAGTGCCGACAAACGGCTGTATTTCTAAGTCGAGCGTGCCTGGGTCTATTGCTTGAGGATTCTCATAACGCGTTGTAAAAGTCGTGCTGCTGCTGGGAAGCAAGCCTGTCTCTGTTCTTCCGCTTGCATCAAGATGATTAAAAAAGAGCTTGTTTTGGTTTATGAGTTCCTTGACATCATTTTCTGGAGCGCCGAGACGAAGATATGCGCCGCTGACCTTGTGGTTGCCCTTGTTTTCCAAGACAGAAGTAAAATCAACAGTTGTTGTAGTTATGCCGCAAGCAGGTTTTACCTGCAACACTGAACAGCCCGCGTCTTTCAAAACCAGACTTATGTCATCTGTGCATTCGAACCTTTCTTTAGGGGAGTACAAAGTGAGATAAGCATAAATTAGGACAAAGAGACCTACCACAATAATTACAATTAGTACATAGCTGAGCATTTCGCTTACACCTTTTTTTGAGAATTTCATTCTACTTTGCCAATACTATGCTCTCTTGCTATTTATAAGTTATTGTGCACTTACGCACTTTCCCACCGAATAAGTAACTCCATCAATTATCGTATTTTCAGTTCTACAGGTTGTACCTTGACCGAATAGAGAGCAAGAATTTTGATTGAAAGAAACCACGAAGCTATCTAGAACAGGCTCATATACATTAGTATATAGTCTAAAAAAGTCTATCCAGGTATTACCGTTACAACGATCATAATATCCAACTGTACGGCTTCCATCTGGATAATTTTTTAATATAACCCCTGGATATGAGAATTCATCTAGTGTGTATTTAATTCGAGGAATAGTAAACGCGCGCGAGGTGCTTCCTCCACTCGAAACCGGCACTTTCTCTAGCTTATTTCCATTGTAAACATAAAGGAATGATTCTATTTTATAAGTACTTAATGACTGCAGTCCTCCAAATTGTATAGAATATGCGCTTCCCTCGCGTGTCTCACTCTGGCGCGTCTCAACAAGACTCCAGATTGTCCCTTCTTTTCTGTATAGGCTAGCTTCAAAATTGTCAACGTAATCGGATATTGTAGAAGAAGGAGTTATAGATGTCTTGACTTGATCATAGCGGTATAACGTTGCTAGATTGGGTATATTTTCCACTAGTGGATACTCATATGTTCCAGAAACAAAGGCAGGAACTCCGCCGGGCAGCAGAGGATACTCACATTGTACTATTTTGATAGTAATTGCTTTTTCACAGAGTGCAAGATTGCCCGGTGTTCCGATTACTGGTTGCACTTCAATAGAATACGTTCCAGAACGAGAAATAGAAAGAGTGTCTCTATATGATTGAGAGATTGAATGACCTGGAGGAAGTTCATATTTTCCTTCTGCTGTCGCTACATTGGTGAAAAAAATCTTGTCATCATTGAGAAGGTTCTTTACTTCCTGATCCTTTGCACCCATGCGCACATATGCGCCGTCAATTGAATTCCTCCCTTTATTTTCTAAAGTGATATCCAGAGTTGAGATTGGGGGAATATTTTTCTTAAAAATAAGTTTGCAAGTCGCATCAGAAACTATCAATGCAACACCTTCAGGGCACTCTGGCCTGTCTTTTGGCGTCTGCACCTGAAGATATGTGTAGATGATGATGCTGATACTAAATGCCACAATAATCATCGCAACGTACGCCACCATTTCAGTGACTGCGCGTTTTTCATGAGGTATGGAAGAGATTTTCATATTATGTAGTTAACCTTATGCATTGTATCCTCTGTGTCAGAGTTGCCTGCTCGCAGAGTGCAAGATTCTTTGGCTCGCCGATGACTGGCTGTACTTCGAGGATGTTTGTTCCTTCAGCTACAGAATCAAAATCCACCAGTGTATTCATATAACGGAAAGTCTTCCCGGGAAGCAGTTCTGATGAGCCTGATTCTGGAATTATAGCAAAGAAAATATTCTCTTTATTTATCAATGTCCTGATTGATGTGCCAGGAGAACCTAAGCGGAGATATGCTCCTGAAATACTTCTTTTACCGCGATTCTCAAGCAGCGCATTTATCTGGACATCTCCATTGTTCATTATAACGCAAGTAGTATCAGCTGGATCAACTATTAGTAGAACGTCATTGCCACAGGAAGCACGCGCTTTTGGGGCCTGAAGTTGGAGATATGCATAGACCGCTACGCTAAGAGCAATAACTATGATAAGCACTAGAACATAGCTCAGCATCTCGCTAACTCCGCGTTTACTTGCGATAGACAACAACCTGCTCATTCTTCACCTTTTTCCGGATTACAAAATAGAAGTTTTGCCCGGGTTTCAGTTCGAATGGAGGAGACTCCAAAACGCGCTCCTGTATATTTTGCTTTTGTGAAGCAATTGTCCCTGTCCCGGTTGATGTTTGCTGTACCAAAGCATCCTTAAATTTTACACGGATTTTAACCTTTTTCTTTTCTTGTTGTGCCCCTGCTGAGCGAGCAGTGTTTCTTGATTGTATACCTCGCGCCGCCGCAGAGCCGTCTGTGCCTGAAGTGCTGCCATCAACCAGAGTTACATCTGAACCAGAAGATCCCGCAGAAGTATCAAGGCGTTTGATACATTCCAATGCTCCAGTTCTGCAAGCTTCGCTGTCTGGATTCCCGTGAAAAATAACGAAAGTGCTGTCTGGATTCTGCAGCTGATAATACTCTGCTAGCTTTTTCAGATTTGCCTGAATTTCAGATTCGGTATTTCCGCGCACCATACCTGAATCATACGTTTGTTGCAGCTCTGCGTAAAGCTCCTCTGATAAATCATAAACCTGCGTATCTGAGCGTTCTATATATGCAGAATTGTAAAGTGTGCTGAAACCAATTGCTATTCCTGAAATTAAAAGTGCTGCAATGAGGAAGAATTGTCCCTGCTTTTTCATTGCAGGATAAGAGAATGAGAGTTTTTATATGTTGCCCTGCCGAACTTCAGTTTAATTATTCGTATATAATTTATATACGACTTTAATCCATTATACCATCTCGTTCCTCTCTTGCTGCGGACTTCCTCGGCTAAAGAGCTGCGGACTTCCTCGCTGCGGAGTTGCTGCGCTAACTCGTTTTCTGCGAGCTTATGAAAAGTGTAGACAGGGAGGTTGCTTGGCTTTAATCGGCGAGGCTCTTCGCCCTTTCTCGGCTTTGCGACCCTGCAAGCACCATGCATCCTGATGAGGGCTGCTCCGATCAAGGCCTGACCCGTTTCACAGGAGCACGATCGAACAGGACAAAACGTCAACGTCCGGGAGAAGACTCACAGGTCTCCACCGCACGCGCTCCTTTCAGCCCACCATGACGCCCGTTTGTGAAAAGCGCGGGGCGAGCGCGCTGGCTGGTCTACAAAAATGATAATAAATGAGAGTTTATAAGCCTAATGGGAAGCGAGCTTAAAATGATTCAATCTGTCTTTTAATCTTCCTTAAATCTGAACGTGCACGAGATGAGTAAATAGGTTGTGGAGGGAGATTGGCAAGCACCACCAGCAAGATTGCCAAGATAAAAGCCAAAATTCCGGTTGTAAGCAAAAGTATGAAGATGAGAGTCATTTAATAAAAAACGAAGATAGCTATTTAACTATTATGAGAATTCATTACATCTTCTTCAGCACGGGGATGCCGAGCAGTGAGAGTGCGTTCTTCAGAACTTGGGCAAATGCCTCAACCAGTGCGAGACGGAATGACTCTTGCTCTGATCCTATGACTTTTTCAGCATGATAAAATTCGCTGAAAAGTTGTGCAAGCCCGTATGCATAATTTGCAATTATGTTTGGGGCATGGGATTCATGTGCTTCTGCGATGATACGAGAAAAATCTCCTAACTTGACTATTAGCTGCTTCTCACTTTCAGCTAAAGAAGGAATGTCTAATTTCTTGACGCGGCGGTAATTCGCCTTTGCTAATAAACTCTGCGTACGCGCATAAGCATATAGCAAATAAGGTCCTGTATCACCTTCGAAGGCAAGAAACCTTTCTATATCAAAGACTGTGTTTTGTGCACGATAGGTTTTGAGGTCTCCATACACAATAGCTGCACGCGCTATCGTGGTTGCCCGTTTTTTAAGTTCTGATGAGGTTACTTTTTCCCGTGTGAGAATGGCTTTTTCTGCCAAAGTGCGTGTTTCTTGGAGAATCTCTTCCATGAAAATTGTTTTTCCCTCACGCGTCGCAAACTTCTTCCCATCTGAAGCAAGATACAAGCCGTGCTCAACATGGACACATTGTTTTGCCCAAGAGTATCCAAGAAGCTCAAGAACCTTGAAAAATTGCTGAAAATGGAGTTTCTGTTCTGCACCAGCTTCATATAACATTTTCGCGAATTTATATTTTTGATAACGCTCGATTGCAGCGGCAATATCTCGAGACGCATAAATCGTTGTGCCGTCAGTTTTTTGCAGAAGACAGATACCAAGAGCGTACTCCTCCAAATCTACTACGAGGGCGCCTTCACTTTCTTTTGCAAGTCCTTTTTTCTTTATCTCTTCTATAACTGCCGGGATTTTAGTGCTGTAGAAAGATTCTCCTGAGCAAACATCAAAAGATACGCCTAAATCAGAGTAAACTTTTTTGAATTCTTTTATACTGAGTGTTCTAAATTGCTTCCAGAGTCTCTGCGCTTGAGAATTTTGTGATTCGAGCTTTTTGAACCAAGCGCGTGCCTCGTCTTCCAAAAGAGGCGATTCTTTAATTGCCTGACTGACTTTGACATAAAGCTCAAGCAAGTAGCGTATGGGCTCTGCCTTCAGCTTTTTTGGGTCGCCCCACTTTGTGTAACCTAATATTAACTTGCCGAACTGCGTGCCCCAATCTCCGAGATAATTTATGGTAACAACTTTGTAGCCTTGAGATTTAGCAATATTTGCCAATGCATTTCCGATAATTGTTGACCTTAGATGACCTATGCCAAATGGCTTGGCAATGTTTGGCGAAGAGAACTCAACAACCATTGTCTTGCCTTTTCCTATTTTTGAAGTGCCATATCTATCTCCTTTAGTCAAGACTTCTTTCAGTGTTTTCTGCGCAAGCTTGGCTTTGTTTAGGAAAAAGTTAAGATATGGTCCTTGTGCCTCGATTTTGTCAAACTCTTCATGGTTTATTTTCTGTAATAGTTCTTGCGCAATCTGGGCAGGATTCTTCTTGTACTGTGCTGCAAGAACAAAACAAGGGAAAGTGTAATCTCCATGAGCTGTATTTTTTGGTATCTCGATTAGTTCACTTATTTTTTCTATAGGAAGCGAGATATGTTTCGCAAGGAATGATGCAATTAATTCTTTCATCTTTTTAGATAGGGCGAGGTATTAATAAAACTATAGGAAATCACTTTAATAATCGTGATTTCCTATCTAGCGAATAACAAAACGACTACGAAAATTAAAGTTATTCGCTATAATGCCTAGTTCTTGCCGCTGCGAGATCATGAGCGCATTCTGTACAAAAATTCTCATTATCTGCTACTGGCTTTTTGCATTCAGGACAATGAGTCAAAGGAATAGCCATCTTGCCTCCGCACTGTGGGCAGAATTTCTGAGTTTCATCGCCTCCGCGCCCGCATTTTACACATCTTGGAAGGATTTTCTTACGCTCGATAACTGTCTTGTAACCTATCTTGCCTGAAACAACACGTGAGAAAGCATCTTGAATTGATGCAGGATCCTCGTATTTGCGTAAATCTATATTGCTGCTCATTTTTTCTCTTTTTGTTTGAAAACAAAAGAGTTTTATAAAGATTGCTGTGGTCGCTTTTTGTATTCGTGGATAGAGAATTAAAAGCCTCTAGGGAGACTTGAACTCCCGACCCCCAGTTGTTCCGACCGCTTGCTGTCGCAAGCACTTCGCGAATCTAAGATTCGCCCGGTTACGAAACTGGTGCTCTAACCAACTGAGCTATAGAGGCTTGCAAAGAGAAAAAGAAAGAAGATTATAAACCTTTCAACGCCTGCGTTCAATGTCTGTTGCAGTAGTAAAAACGAAGCATTTATAAATAAGCGTATTATCTTAAAATGATAAAATGGGGTGTAGATTGAATTTCTTGCGTTCGAGATTCTTTTTATTAATTATTTTTATCTTTGGCATTCTGGCAATTTTGCCAATGATGGTAAGTGCAGATAGTTTTGGTGTGCAGTGTGGTCAAAATGACGGAAATTATACGCGATGCAGTGCGCAAGGCTCTGCGTGCTCATGGATAAACAATAGTGCTATTCTCAATAGCACAAACTTGGTGCCTAAAAATACTTTCTGCCCATATAATTCTTCTTCTTTCAACACCACTTATTCTAGTATAACTGGTAACGCGCTGGTCAATGCAGGATGCTGCGCGTCAGGGGGTGGCGGAACACAAGGATGTTTTACTTATGACAAGAACCAAAGTGCTTGCTCAAATGATAACACCTGTGACTGGAAAGCAAACAATGCAAACCAGAATCCATGGTGCTGGAATAATGTTGGCTGCTGCCAAAAGAAAGGATGCTGGAGTTTCAATGGAAACAATAACACATGTATTGCTTCACTAGATGGTGCGTGCTCATGGTCAAATAAAACTCTTGCAGGAGCGACAAATGATCCTTATTGCTCTGATGCAACTGGATGCTGTTATGACAAATCATGCAATGATGCTGCGACGGAGAGCGCATGTAATAATCTTAAAACACAGTTAAGCAAGCCATGTGAGTGGACAGGAAGCACATGCGGTTATCATGGCACTGGCGGGGGTGGGGGAGGATTCACTTTTTACAATGACACAGATACATGTATGAAACAAGGAGGGTGGTGGAATAGCAGTGGAAGTTGTAACATGCCAACTGGAGGTAGTGGGATAAGCGGCGGGGGCAGTGGAGGATTTCTTTTTGCTTCTGAAGTCAAGTGTTGGTTTGCAGATCAGAGAGCAAGTGTTTGTGGTAATGTTTCCGGTTGTGTTTATTGCAATGATGCAACCACAGAATTAAATAATGCTACCTCTGCGTGCTTCAATATGCCAACCGGTATGTGTCAAGGACATCAAAATCTTTCTATAACTGTAGGCACAGACATCAATCAGAGTTCTATGACTTGCGGCGATATCCGTCTCAAACAAACTTGTAGTTGTGGGCCTATGCCTAATTGTGTTTGGAGCAATAGCTCTGCTACAACCGGGAATTTCTGCACAAGCGGTGTAAAAACCGCGAGCGACACGCAGTCATGTGTTGCACCAGTGCAGTTTTGCGAAGACAATAAAGCAAAAAATAATCAGACTCTTTGTGAGCAGCTTGCGAGCGATTATATGATGCCTTGTAAATGGGATGCGGGAAGTACAGGAAAGGTAGCCAATAACTGTACTTTCAACAGCGTCGCATGTTTTGGAAGTGGCACAAGCGGATTAGGCTCTTTTGATTTCGTGCTTATCAGTGGAGAACAGGCATGCACTGCTGCCGGAGGCAATTGGAAGACAGAGTATTATGAAGATGGAGGAGGCCTTAAACAAGACTCATGGTGTGAAAAAGGAGCTCTATTTTCATCGGTTTCTGGGACCGCATTTTCCAACAAAGGTAGTTGTGACAGCGATTGCTGGGCTTGTGAGTTTAACGCATCTGGAAGCAATTATGGCGGAAATGTAACTCTTGCTACATCTACATGCACTAATTCCAAGAAAGGAGTATGCCAGTGGAAAAATGATTCAAATGCGCCTAATAGCCTTGGATGGTGTGATTATCCGAAAGAATTCTCATACGGAGGAGCAAAAGATTGTAATACTGATTGTAAGGCCTGTGAATTTAGCGGCAACTCCAGTAGTGCATCGAGTGCATGCTTTGGAAGTATTGCAGGATGCACGTGGATAAATGATAGTGTTGCACAAAAAGGAGGTATCTGCATTAGTGGAAGTAAAAAAGCATGCAATACTGATTGCTTCAGCTGTTACGATCAACAAACTTGTACTAATACAAGCGTTCACACTGCACTCAATTGTAGCTGGGATGGTAGTTCTAACTTCTGCAAGCCTTCTTCATTTAACGGAGAAATTTGTTTCAATGGAAAAGATGATGATAATGACCTCAAAGTAGATTGTGATGACAGCGATTGTAGTTTTGACCAATTCTGCGGAGGCAGTACTGTAAGCACCGGCTCTGGATTCAATGCGACTGACTGCAAGAAGATACCTACGCAAGCAAGCTGTACTGCAAATCAAACAAATGGAAAGAACTGCACTTGGGCTGATCCTGACTGGGGACCTGCATATTGTGATTTCCCAGGCAGTTCATGCTGGCTGTATAAATCTGAAGCAACCAGAGACTCGTGTAAGACTGATATTGGATGTATATTCAAGAATGCAACTGCGGGATATAATATAACAAATATGGCTAACGGAACTATAAACTTATCTGCGTTCAATACAAATATTGCATTTGTCGGGGGGCGCTGTGATGTCAATCAAACCAAGGTGAATAGATGCACTAATTCTACACTATATAATAACCAGACAGAATGCTGGAAATATAACGCTACAGAGTCATGTACATGGATTAATGATACATTTTTGACTACAGGAGGGCGCTGTGAATTTAAGCCATTTGGCGTGTGCTTTGGATTGAGCAGTGCTTCGGCTTGTAGTAATGAAGGTAATTGCACTTGGCAAAATGACAGCTATTCGCAGAAAGGAGGATTCTGTAATCCTGTATGCTTCTCATTAAGTGCGACAACATGTGGAAATAGTGGAGGCTTGTGCGCGGCTGAGACAACTGCTTGTGAGCCTGAACACTTCTCAACAATCAGCTTTGGAACAGCCGGCGGTGGCTGCCACCAGAATGATAACAATTATTATACCTGTAAGAATCAAAATGTCACATGTGTCTGGAAGAACTTTACCTTTGGAAACTCCACACAAGGAACATGCAATGAAAAAGGACAATTTGCGCTCTTGGAAACACTTGATATGAGCCCGCCGAAAATTCTTGGGCAAGATACGAATGACACAGGAACTAAGACTTATGTTGATATCCGTGAATATGGCATTAAAGATAGCACAGACACGCTTGCATTTGGCATTCTGGTTACAAATATCACTGATGCAGTTGCCTGCAAAGGTTATTTCCTGAATTCTATGGGTCCTATGGGGGGCCCTGGCGGACCTCAGACACCTATTATTGGCAATGGCACAAATTCTACTAAATTCTACTGGTATCTTGATACTAATAAAAATACGACAGATGGATGCAATGCAACAAAGGCAGATGGTACCAATGATACAGGTTATGAATTCCTCATTAAGTATGCGGTTACGTTAGCAAATGGAAGTTCTATTGAGACTCGCTCATTCCTTAAGTGTGCTAATAGTAAATGGTCGCTGACAAATGTCCCCTTGACAAGCAATCGTGAATTGATGTGCGGCATTAGCATGCCGGGATTTGGAGGCATGGCACCAAAGACAGGAGGAGTCATGATTGTCGTAGACAAAGAAAATCTTGAATCGTTTACAGAGTATAACAAGACTGCTCCAATGCGTGTTTTTGTCGCAAGTGCAAATGAGAGCAAAAGTGAATTGAATCCAATTGATTCTGTCAGCGGCGCAGGATATTATACGCAAGGCAGCGCGGACTTCAAGTTTGTTGATTGCAGTGACCCCAACACAAAAGATGACAAGTGCAAGAACTTCCAGAAGTTTGGCTTTAATGTATTTGAAGATTGCAAAAATGGAAAAGATGATGATGCTGATGGCCTGACTGACTGCAATGACATGAAGTGCAGTTATACGCCAAATTGTGCAAGCGGGGGAAATGCATTTAACTTTGTCGCTAATGCGAATGACTTTACCACGCCGAGTGTGCTATTCTCAAGTACAGATTCTATGCATATGAGCACCTTTATCAAGTTTGACACTGATGAGCCTGCAAACGGTTCTATATCATTTTATAACAACGACTCAAGTTGCGGAAATTCCATAGCAACATTTGATGAAGTTGGCGACACGAGCATTACTTTTGATGACTTTAAACCATTTCATGGAGTGTCTATTGAAAATGGAACAAATGGAGTTAATCTTACCAACGGCACAACCTACTTTTATAAAACGACTATTTGTGATCCTACAAATAACTGCGCGACATCAGCCTGCCTGAATTTCACAACGAAAAAGGATAATAATTACAAACCATTTGTCCTAAAGATGAAATTGCCTCCAGGTTATAATGTAACTATTCCTGCACTTAATTATAGCGGGAATTTCACAACGAATATCAGCGGCAAGGTTTATGAAACAGGTATTAAGACTAATGCATCGGTAACAAAGAATATCAATGTAACTGTAAACTGCGGCACACAATCACTCACATTTGTTGGTGTTGATGTTACCAAACCTAAGAGCATTGACCTCTCTACGGCATTTGCATGCAATCCTTCAAGCAATGTACTTGGCATGAATTCAACATCTAAAGGATGGAACCAAGTTGTTTCTGACTTAGGAATGGGAGGACAATCTGACTATCTTAAACTTACATTCCCTGTGAGTTATGATTCAGGCAATACAATAAAATGGTGTGATGATAATTTGAATAACTGTACGACGGTAAACACATATGCAAACTGTTCAAATGGGGGGACAAGCAAGACTGATTGCAAGATTCCAACATCGTTAGGATTCTCGGCATATCAAGTTACTGTTGCAAGCAGCGGTTCAAGCAGTTCGAGTGGAGGTGGTGGAGGCGGAGGTGGTGGTGCTGCTACTGCAACAAGCTTTAGCCCGACAACTGCACAACTCTCTGAAGGATACACGCAAACACTTTCGAAAGAAAATGTTGTTAAGTTTTCGACGAATGATAACGTTAATCATACAGCAACTCTTAATAGCATAACTGCTACGACTGTTACTATTACTGTTGCTTCAACTCCACAAACAGCGACGCTGAATGTCGGTGAGACGAAGAAGTTTGAACTTACAGGAGACAATAGTTATGATCTTAGTGTCACTCTTGTTTCAATCACCAATGCAACAAAAGCGACCTTATCATTTAAAACTATAAATGAACAAATGCCTGGTGTATCTGGTGCCTCTGGAGCAGGAACAGGGGGAAGTGCAGGCACTGCTGCTAATGAACGTGATGAAAGCGCAGGCGCAGGGAAAACAAATAAGTTATCTAGCTCAATTTGGAGAAATCCTGTTGTAAGAATTGGGGCGATTGTTATCATCTTGGTATTCATCGTTGCAGTTATTATAAGTGCTATTCACCGCACGCGCCATGGCTCACAAAAAGACATTCAGGGCAAGGTTAAGGTTAGTGCACGAAGCAGGGACATTCGTGTTAGTTCATGGTTCTCTTTTCTCTTTGGGTAAATTATAGGGAATCACATTAATAAAGAGATTTCCTAAGCCTTCGCTACATCAAGATTCTGGCAATTGAATCTTGAGTGCCGTCAAGGTTTGGAAAACCTTGAGGTCCCCACAGCAAGCTGATGGGGTATTACGCTCGGCTTCTAGACGGAAATCTCTAATTTCAAACTGGCGCAGCAAGCTGCGGGGTATTACACCCAGTTTGAAATAATCGTAATATTTGTATATGATTCCCTATCTATCAAACAACTAAAGAACTACGAATGTCAAGAACCATACACTGAAGTAGGTGGCGTGGCGTGGTTCTTGAGCATGCTCAGGAATTGCGCATGTGCACGCTCCCTGCTTTAGCTCGTGAGTAAACAGCGCAATTCATGACATGTCAAAGTTATTCGATATAGCCAACCGTAAATGTATTATGGAGAATTCTGATGATTACATCACAAAGAATCAGAATTCTCCAGACAGAGGATTCTGAAACAATAATGCTTAAATCAACAGAATCCTCTGTAAATAGAATAGACAGTGTGAATTAATGAAGAATATGCGGTTACTTAAATACAAAATACAATGGTTTTCTATGGGAACTGATCCTGAAGCAGTGCTCTTTGTCGTGGCGTTAATACTTTTTATTATTGGTTTGTTACTTCCCGACATAAACCCTTTTCTGCTTATTGGAGGTCTTCTCATACTAATTTATGGAGTAGTTGTTGCACTGTGGCTGAAAGATAAACTCGGCTAGTTCATTGCACAAAAATCTTTAAACTTGAAACATCAAGAACCACGACGCGCCACCTACTCTTCAGAAACCTTCGGTTTCTGACAGCCGTCAAGAATGCGAACACAGAGCATTCTTGAGGTCAGTGGGTGGTTCTTGACAATGCAAAATTTTCATCAAAATACTCTAAAAAAAGTCTCTAAAAACGTTAATTGTCAAAATCTACTGAGTGACAAATTGTCAATTTTTAATATGTGGTGAAGTCAAGATAGTATGTAGAGATTACTTCGCTAGAAACTCTTTCACTGCCTTCAAAACTGCTTCACGCTGCGAGGGAACGAACTTTATTGCGCCTGCATGCTTGTGGCCGCCGCCTTCGACGAATGCAGCAGGAACGTGCTTTACAAGATAGTTTATTAAATCATAAATTGAAAAACCAGATTCTTCTGTTGCGCGGATAGTCATCACATCAGCAAGAACCCCTATGGAAATAAGATTGGAGATATTGTCTCTTGTCTGTGCCTCATCATGCATCATACCATTGACTTTTCCAGGTTTTGGATAAACTCCGCGAGCGAATGTTTCCTCGATAAAGAGCAACTGAAGAGTTTTCCCGCTGATTTTCTCACGCTTGACTGCAGAACGTGCGATTTCTAAACCTCTATTTTCCAGATTGCGTATATAAGGGGCCATAAGCGCAACCAGAGCTTTCTGTTTTTCCATTGGCTCCCCGAAGACAACCTCAATATACTCGCGTGCTTCCATGAACCTGAGCTTTGTGCTGACAAAGTCTATAAGGGCAGCAAGATCGTGGAGAAACGCCTTGGTGTATCCTTTCTTCTCTGCAATCTTGATATATGTTTCAATTACTTCCGGATTATCGATGCGATCTGCGAGACCTGACATTGCAGGAACGTAATCGAGAGAGACTTTGGGATTGATAAAACGTGCCAGTTCTGTACAGAGCATGCCTGCAGAATATTTTGCTCCGTCTTCTCCAACCACAAAAGGATTTATATGCACCATAACTTCAGGCGTGGTGACATCATGCTCGAAAAAGTGATGGTCCACCACTATAAAGTCCTCGCCATGGATTGCTCCCTGTTTTATGCCTAAAAGACTCTCCTCGCCGGAGCCAGTGTCTACAATCAATACTAAAGGCATCTTGTTAGAAAATTTTGCTACACTTCTTAATGAATTTGATGTATCTTTAATAGAATCTTCAATCTCATAGTAAGGTGCTGCAGAAGGGGCGCGAGTAAAATACTCCCAAGGGGCCTTGCCTCCGCCGTGTTGTTGTATAATTAATGGAATAATTGCGCGTTCCATGGCAAACCCTGCACTATAACCATCTGCATCGTTATGGTGACGAACAATAATTGGGCGATTTCTGATTACTGCTAAACGTACCTCTGTGGCTGCTCTGATAAATGAGGGTTTGAGCTTTTCAAGCAGAGCATTCTTTACTAAAAATGGAATAGGAGTAACTTCTGCACGCTTTCGTTCAGCAGCGTCAATTGTTTTCTTTAATGCTCCTGCGGCCGCGCCTTCGAGCTTTACTACTTTCATAATTTCGCCTTCAAGCATGTCTTGGAATTCTTTAATTTTGACTGTTGCGCGAATTGCGTCGCCTTCAGCTATGCTGGGATATGCGCGTACACCTGGCCCATCAAACCCCTTAACTATGAGTGTACCAGAACCATCAACAACAGTGAAAAGCGTCGGACCGCCGGTTTGTGCAACACTATCGATAATACCTGCAATCGTTAATAGGGCCTGCTCATGCTTCTGTATTGTAATCACTCCTAGTGGTGTATCCATTGTAATTTTAGTTCAATAAAGAATATTCTTCCTTATAATTTCATAATGAAGAGCAAAATTTTGTTTAAAAACGTTTCGCTTTTTGGATGGGACAGCCTGTTCTGTGGGTTGTTCTTGACATTATTAAACCCATAAAGAGGAGGCCTCATCGATCAAAAAGAATGATGAAACGTCCTCTTCTGGGGAAAAGAGGTGTTAATGTATTAAAGGGTCGAGGGTATTTAAAATTTATGGAGGATGATTCTTGAGTGGAATTCAGAGGTAAAAAAGAGGAGAATTTGGGTTAAACGAACCCTTATTCTTGTGAATCTGGTAATATTATATCGATTTTTTCTCAGTAGCTTTGTGTTGCTGAATAATTGTTCCAAGAGGGCTTTCTGGAGGAATGTGAACGAGGTCAGTATCAGAGACAATACGAAACTTGTTGTCTTTCATGCAAAGATTCTCAAGACCGAGGAGAACTCTCTCAAACTCGGGCCAGGGCAGTCCTGTTTCTAAAATGTATACTTCCGCAACGATTTGTCCAGGATATTCTGGATTGACTGCTTGAATCGGGCGGTAGACTGCATCTTTACTGAGATATGACGAACCCATGAGAAAATTATATAACTCCATAAGACTCTCTTCTCCGAGAGAGTTTTTAAATCTTTCATCTCAAAAAGATCGTTGTTTATAGTGTAATCACACTACTTGTTCTTCAAAAGCGATATGCGTCGCGGCCCTTGTTAAGTCTACATCTATTTGGAGAATTTTTTTAACAACGGGGTTTTTTTTATTCAGTGTAAAGAGTTTTGCATTACCAATTGTTCGTGTCTGAACAATTATTTCTTTCTCTAATAAATACACCCAGACTTTAGTGAATGCGCCCCAACCGACGCACGCGCCTCTCGCTATCTCAGTCATGCTATAATCAAATGCTTGTCCTTGAATTAAAAAGTCAAGCACGCGAATATGAGGTGAACTGCCGAAATATTCGACAAATACGCTTCGTGATTCGTTTTCCATTGCTTATCATAAACTTTAACCTATTTAAGGCTTTCTATTTCCGTATGATTAACTACCTATTTAGTAATTATCAAATAATAACTCCAAATCAGAAGTTATTTAAAGTCTTGTTTGTTTGTTGTGACATGGATGAAGTAATTATCAGGGAAATTCAACAATTCATGGTTACTAAACTCGTCCGTCATCGTATGTGGCAGCACAAGCATACAAGTATCCATAATCTACCGAAGGGATTGCCTGATCGTCTTCGGAGCAGAAAAGAAGTGAGAAAGGCAGTAGATGATCTTCTGCATAGGGGTTTTTTGCTCTCGAAGCCAACTTCCTATGGTCTTGAAGTCTCTCTCGATGTCCGCAAAAAGAAAGAGATTGAACAGTTTATTGGTTGGACTGGATTATAACGCCGGGTGATTGTTGGAAGAGGTATTCTTGGCTTGTTTTTCAGGAGGTTTTAGCACTAATGGGACAGAGAAATTACAGAGTAAAGAGACCATGTATTAATATCAAGATACTACAGTCGGTGGAGACAGAAGACCAAACCCGACGCCCTGTTGGGAGATAATTACTTGTGCGAACTACTTAAGGCAAAGAAACTGTGAGGGGAAGACGCTTATTGACTCTGGCAAGAAGTGTGTAAAGAGCCTGTGTGCCGCGCTTTTTGAAGCTAAGAATGCCTATGCTTTTAATTTCGTTGGTTTGCTGGTCTTTTCTGATGAAAATGCCTTGCTCTGGCTCTTCAGTGTAACACTTCGTAGGCTCGCCGAAGAAGACTTCTAAGAAATCTCCTTTTTCATCGTAATAAATCTCTGTTGTTGTATTTGTCATCGTATGTATGGTTTAAACTGTGCTGTTAAAACGAAGCCATCGCCGTTTAAATACTTAACGACGACTTGAAGGTATTTTTCGTGAGACGAGCGATGTTTGTAATATTTGTAGTGATAGCACACAGTATCGTCGAGGTCATAATCGCTTATGATATCGGGTTTTGAGAGTGTTTCTTCAATCCATTCGTATTTCTCAACTTCAGGATGTTTTCTTCTGATGTGCGACCATTGTTCGGAAGTCAGCCGTATTTTTCTGCCTGTTTTGTCGACGAGCTCGAAGATGTTTGACACGGCAATACTGAGAGGCAATGAGGTTTAACGCTTTCGGTTGGGTCGCAATCGGCGTCAGCAAGAACAGCTTCACGGTGGAAGAACAGAGCGACTACGTCGCGGGGACCGCGCCTCACTTTTTATTGTGGCTATTTTCTTGGGAATTGGTGGCTGGTCTAAATTTCGGAAACAAAACGAAAGATATAAATACTGCTGTCTATACTGTATAGACATGGCAGAAGTAACTACAAAGATACTAAAATGGGGTAATTCGTATGGTATTATTATCCCACATGAAGTATTGAGAAATAAAGGAATGAGAGAAGGAGAAGAAGTCAGTGCAATCCTTATTAAGAAAGGAAATGTCCTTAGGGAGACCTTTGGAACAGCACAATTCAAAAAGCCTATTAAGAAGATGCTTAAAGAGGCGGATAAAGAGCTTTATGACGTCTAAATTTGTCTTTGATACCTATGCGTTATTTGCAATTATAAAGGGAAATGAGAACTATTCTGTTTATTTAGAAGAAGACATTGTTATTAATAATTTTATTTTTGCTGAATTTTGCTATAATCTTTACAAAGAGAAAGAGCCAGAAGCTAAGGAGTATATAAAGAAGTATGCTCAGTTTATCGCTTCGGTCAGCCCAGAATGGATAGACGAAGCGATGCAGTTTAGACTTTTATGGAAAGATCGAGAAGTTTCGATTACTGACTGCGTTGGATATGTTATGGCTAAGAAGCTGGGAATTCGGTTTCTGACAGGAGATAAAGAGTTTGAGCATATGGAAAACGTTGAGTTTGTGAAGTGATTTGTTATTTTCTTAAAAACAAACAGGTGTTTAAACACTCTTCATCTTTTCAACAGCTTCCTCAATAATATGGGAAACAGGCTTGCCTGTGTGTTTGCTGAGGGCTTTGAGTTTCTTGATGAGACGAAGAGTCAGAGTAATATCCATACGTTTCTTTTCCCAAAGCTTTTCTCGCGTTTGGTCATAGTGCTCCATTTCTTCAAACACGTCCTTGTACTTCTTGAATATTCTCTGTATTTCTTGTTCAGTGAATGACATTTCTTAGTCGCTCCTCGATTGCTCGAATATTGTTGACATTTTTACTGGCTATTGAAATTATTTGCTCTTTAATCGGCTCTGGATCAACTTGCTTATTGAACTGCTCTGCAAATGCAAAGACAACGAACGCAGCAGTTTTTTTATTGCCGTTTGTGAAGGGATGGTCGATAATGGGCGCGCGAATCAAATATGCCAACTTCTTGTACTCTCCGAGCTTCGAATTGCCCTGCTTTTCGAGAGCAAAGTCGATACTTGCATCATTTCACAAACTCCACTTTCTCTAGGTTTTCAAACTGTGAATCGCCTGTGAGAAATTTCATGCCGTGCCGTTTCGCGTAGATATAGCCGATGCAATCGGCATAGGAAAGTTGTCGTTTGTTCATGGTTTTTCTGAATTTAACTGCTTCCTTAAGCGTCTCGTCTTCGATTTCGACCACGGACGCCTTGTATTTTGCATACACGTTATTTGCCTCTTTCTCGCTGTAGTCTCTCAAGACATTTCCGTAAAGTTCTGCAAGGTTAAAAATAGTAAGAGTTACAAACTTATCCTGATATGAAGCATATGAAGTACTTTGCTTTAGAAGTTCCATAATTGCATACGTATCAAAGAAATACTCCTGTTGCTCCTTGGAATCTATTTCTTCGCTTGCCTTGCTCTCCATGCTTCCTCTTCTTTAATATCTGTCGTACTCATCCATCCTGCTCGCGCTTCGTCTTTGAGCTGTTGCGTGGGTGTTTTCCAATCTTTTAAGTATCCCCAGAGAACACCTGCCTTGGGGCGTTTTTGTTCAACTGTAATTACAATGGGCTTGTTCTCTTGGATGTTCTTTTTTTCTACAACATCTGCAGGTATAATTACTGCTATGGAATTTCCCCATCTGCGAGGTATAACTTCTATTTCTACCATGATACATAATGATACAGGAAGTATTTATATTTTTCCAATCTTATAAATCGTGCTTCTATGCGCTACTTTCACGACGTATATAATAAGCTGCGTATCAAGAACATCCAGAATAACACGGTAATTGTCGACGCGCAACCGATAATATTTGCTATTGTGCATTCGCTTGACAAACGCGTGTGGACGCACCTTCACTCGCTCAAGTGCTGCGCCAATTCTCTCCAGAATGGCTACAGTGAGTTCTGCAAGTTGTTTTTTTGCTTCATCGGTAACTATAATTTCATACATTGATGTTCAACTCTTTTTTAACATCCTCCCACGTATGAACTCTGCCTTTCTTGATATCTTCTTCTGCACGAGCAATGCTCTTCTTCGTCTCTTCATTTAATTCCATCCTGTCTTCAATTAAGTCCCAGAGAAGTTCCTCGTAGCTTTCTTTTTCATGAAGCTTCATTCCCTTGAGTTTGTGAAGCAGATCTGTGCTTATCTGAATCGTTGTTTCTGCCATGTCAAGTATATAAGTGGCTATAGTTTATAAACTTTTCTCTCATGCTGAAAGATTTAAGAGAGGAGAAGAGGATTAAGAGATATAATTTCAGTCAAATTCGAATCTTTTTTGTTGCCTTAACGCTCTTTCTCTTAAGATATCTCTAACTGCTTGCTCTCCTGGTCGTGGAAATAAATACGCTGAAATCCTGTCCAAAGCACCAAAGAAAGAGTTTATTCTTGATGGGTAGAGTTTGTCTAGCGCAGATTGCAACTCTGTTGAAGGTGCTCTGTTCGATTCAATTCTCATAAGATTGTAACAGATTTGATAATTCTTATCTTTTGTGCCAAACATAGTACCTGCTCAATATGAACTTTGCTTTTTAACCCTTTCTCTTCAAAATCTATTCGTTTAAAACCCAAGGTATTATACTTTCCCCTCAAAAAGGTCGTTGTTTATAGGGCATTACAATCAAATTAATGTTAAGTTTGCAAATGCAAACTTTTAGAGCGAAAAGAGCTCTTAAACGACGGTTTAAGAAAACGAGCAGAGCAAGCGAAACATTTAAATAATATTCATGCATTTGATATGCATAAGGAATACACATGGAATCAGAACAAATAAGTGCGCGTGTTGAATTGAGTCCTTATGCAAACAGAGTACTTGCCGTGCTTAAAGCAAAATATGGACTTAAAGATAAATCTGAAGCAATGAACAAATTTGCTGAGCTCTATGGAGATGAAGTTGTTGAAAAAGAAGCTAATGAAGAGTATGTGAAAGAAGTTTTAGAGATCGTAGATGCACATATTAAGAAGTACGGATATAAAGGAATGAGTCTGAAGGAACTAGATGAATTATGTGAGGTATAAATGTTTGAGTATTCTCTTTCGGACCATCTAAAGATTAAAATAAATAAATTAGTAAGTAAAGATAAGAAGAAGATTATTATTTTAAATAAAAAGATAAAAGAAATTATCAATAATGATTCTGAAACAATAAAGAGATATAAAAATTTACGGCATGATTTAAGTGACTTGAAGCGAGTGCATATTGATAAGTCATTTGTGTTGACTTTTAAAGTTGATCTATCAAGAAATTTTATTCTTTTTGTTGATTTTGATCATCACGATAAGATTTATTGATTTTGAAAGAACTTCTGTGTATGCTGAAATTATTAGCGAGGAGAGGAAGATTATACAAGAAACTATCGAAATCTCTTATTTTCAAGAGCTTTATTATCTTCTTCCTCTGACTTTCCATAAAGAAGTATATGAACATATCTCCAGTTTGGCAAGCGATTACATCTAAAGAGACCATTGCCCCCAATCAAACCTATTGGAGGTTCGGCAAGACTATAATGTGTTAGATTGTGCTCTGAACTAGGGTACTTGAAGTCTATTTCTGGCTCGGGAATTTTAAATTTTGTGTCGCATGATAAAGGTTCTTCTGGATTGACTTGACGAAGACGAACATACTCTATTATAATAAGACATTCTAATCCGTTCTTTGAAGCATCCTCAGATGAAATTAATTCTAACATTTTATAAAATTCTACTTCCTTGTTTTTTTTTAATTCTTTCGGTTGGGCGCGTCGCGCCCGCGCCTCACTGAATTTGAGGCTATTGTTTTGGAAATTGGGGGGATTTTTGAGGTGTTAAAGCGAACTATTGACTTTTTTCTGAGTTTTTCTTGGAAAAAGCTTTTCAACAAGAGAAGGATTGACGCGTTGTTCTGAATCTTTAGCTTTAGATGGATCATATAAAGGATCGTCCCAGCGGGCATTTATAAGTGCCCCATGAGCAACTATTGTATCTCCACATACATATCTTATATCTATATAGGCTACTCTTCCAGGATACACTCCTACAACCATATACGGTCTGCATTGGTAACTTATATTTACAAAGACCTTACCCCAAAGTCCGCGCCTAAAAACATAATTTCTTAAGTGTTTTCCTCGTTTTTCACTCTCATCAAATTTGCTTTGGTCAGCCATGTAATTTTAATTGAAATAGAGTATATAATTTTATCGTTGTTGATTTTGAGAGATGGATTTTTTAGTTTGAATGTTAAAACGAACTTATGGTGGGCGCTGAAAGTTCTTAGTGAAGGGAAAAAGATTACGCAGCTTTAAGCAGAAAGATTTTCAACAGGGATGCTTGAAGGAATGTTCTGAGGAAAGCGCTTGGAGACGAACAGAAGCTCAATACCTATGACATTACCGTCTTCATCAAGGTCGAGGATGGTGTTTTTGTCTATTTCCTTGCACTTGCTGAACTTTTTATCTGTAAGATAGACATACATGGCGTCGGCATCTTTGTCGTAAGTGATTTTCATAAAGGATGGACGGTAAGGACTTTTATATAGTTTTCTCTTGTGTATACTACTTTGAGAATAAAGCGTCCGAGATGCTTGTAGACATAGTAGGCGTCGTCGGTTTTTTCTGTTTTTTCAGGATATTTGATTGTATTGATGACTTCGTCTTCGGAGATATTTCTTCTTTTCATCCTCTCTTTTGCGTGATCTGTGAAGACGATATTCACATGTTTTTGAAGTTTATCGGAGATATAAATTTTTCTTTCGGTCGATAGACAGAAGAACAAAACCTGACGCCCTGCGGGGAGATAATTACTTGTGCGAACTATGTTTAACGAGGATTATTGGAAGAAAATAGGAATCGAGAGAGCTATTATTGCTAGACCTATTAGTTTGACTAATAAATTTGCTCTCTTTTCACCCATTTCGGTGGTTAAATTTTTTTTAAAATTCCATAACGAACCGGTAGGTCTAAGTATTTTTGACAATTGTTTTGAGAAAATTAAAAACAGAACTCCTACGACAAGAACTGTGAATCCTAATGCAAGACCCATCGGTTAATTAAAAATGCTTTATATTTAACTCTTTCGGTAGGGTGCGTCGCGCCTGCGGCGCTCCTCATTATCTGAGGTTATTGTTTTAAGAATTGGGGTGGGATTTTTTTGATTAGACGAACTTGTTAGAGATGCTGAAAGTTTTAGGCGAAG
This sequence comes from Candidatus Woesearchaeota archaeon, assembly GCA_964554415.1. Lineage (GTDB taxonomy): Archaea > Nanobdellota > Nanobdellia > Pacearchaeales > GW2011-AR1 > JAGVXD01. The sequence goes on from CAZKON010000008.1 coordinate 32,879, forward strand.
GGAGAAAGGTTACGCTAGTTAGTTTTGTATCTTTTATAGATATTTTTACGGTGTCCAACCGCCTGAATCTTAAATTTTTGCTCGTGTTTAAGCCAGAGAAGAATAACTCGATAATCTCCGATGCGCAACTTCCATTCTGGTATCCCTTTTAATTTTTCAAGAAAATGATCTGGATTCTCCTTTGCTTCGTCGATTTTTTCATAGATTCTTAGCGAGATATCTTTCGGTAAGGTATTTAATTCTTCCCATGAGTTTCCTTCCCATTCGATAGCGTAGCTCATTTTTTGGCAAGAAGGCGCTTCTTAACCTCTTCGTGAGAAATGTAATTGGTCGACTTTCTTCTTTTTTCTAAGAGTGCTTTAAATTCGTCAGTTATCTCGCCTTCGTCGTCTTCTTTTAGAGCATTATCAATGACAATTCCCCGAGCTTGCAGAGCAGCTTCTATCATTTTAAGACGATGGGCGAGCGCTTCAAGAGAGATTTGCGATTGTTGTTGCATGATTTTTTGAAGAAGAGAGTGTTAATAATTCTTTCGGTCGATGAAAACAGAAGAACCCGACCTGACACTCTGTGGGGAGATAATTAATGCGAACTCCTTTATTTCGGGTGGGAAATTTGTCTAGGATTCGGTGCCGTCTTCTGTTTTGCTAACTGACGTTTCTAATTTTCCTTCTGAATGTTGGTCGTACTCTGGGCAATCAATTGATCTGCAATTTTTATTAACCCATTTCTCAAATCCGAAGATACTTCCTCCGAGATAACCAAAATATGCTCCTAACAGTGCTCCGTTAAACATTTCTTGTTCAAGTCTTCCTTCTCCGAGAGAAAGATATGTTACTATTGATGCAGTCATTCCAAGGGCGGCCCCTATTTCTGCCCCTCTATATCGTGCAGGTAATTGTGACCAGTTCATAGAAATCCTATTAAGGGAGGGTATTTAACCCTTTCGGTCGGGCGAACATGTGTATAGGTCCATAACAAATGTCACCAGTTAATGTTACTTACAATTCGTAGTGC
>CAZKON010000009.1:0-28682 GCA_964554415.1 Candidatus Woesearchaeota archaeon
TTCAAGAGCAAATCCTCATCGTCTCCGAGATAGAAAAACAATTCACGAGACTTGATGCAGCGGTTAAATCTCTGACTGCGGTTAAGAAGAAGCTCGAAATTTATAAGAAGGCTGTCTTGAAGAAGGCGTTTGAAAAAGGGGAACGCATAAAACTTGGAGATATTTTAGATTTCAAAAACGGAATAAACTTTAGTAAAAATCAGAAAGGTCGAGGAATTTTGACTATTGATGTTTTAAATATGTATACTAAGAGCATATATGTAGATTTTGATAGATTATACAGGGTGGATATAATTCCTAAAGAAGATTACATATTAAAAAATGGAGATATTTTATTTGTGAGGTCTTCAGTTAAAAGAGAAGGAATAGGATTTTCCACATTATTTAAGAAAATAGGGGAACAGGTAACATTTTGCGGTTTTTTAATTAGAGGTAGAATAAAAAATAGCAACATAATTCCAGAATATTTAATCTACTATTTGAGGTCTCAAGAAGCTCGCGAACAGATAATAAATAATAGTTCTCAGGTGACTATAACTAATATTTCTCAGCCTAATTTATCAAGAGTTAATGTACCAAAACCACCTTCTCTCCCTGAGCAATCCCTCATCGTCTCTCAAATAGAATCCCGTTTCTCCGTCATTGACAAAGTAGAGCAAGTCGTTGAAACTTCTCTAGAAAAAGCGGAAAAGCTCAGAAAATCCATCTTAAAAAGCGCGTTTGAAGGGAAATTGGTGAATTTCAATGAAGAAAAAATGGAAGAAGAACTTACTTAAATATTACTTAAAGTAACTTAAACTTACTTAAAAAATTTTAAGTAAGTCTCTTCTTATTTACCCAATACAAAGATTTATAAATTACTTAAATATTACTTAAACTTACTTAAACTTACTTAAAATGCTTAAAGTAACATGAAAAAAGAAGATATCCTCCAACTGATTAAGAATGGTGAAACCCAAGAGGCGGAATTTAAAGAAGGTTGCCCAGCAAATCATGAAATCTCTCAAATAATCTGCGCTTTTGCAAATACAGATGGAGGGTGTTTTATTATGGGTGTTTCGAAAAAAGGGGAAATAACCGGACTCTCAGGTAATTTTGATAAAATTCAGCAGGAAATAGCAAATGCAAATCAAGCAGTCTATTCTCCGCCCATAATATCTACAAAGATATTTGAAGTAGCCTCAAAGAAGATAATAGTTATAAAAATTGAACGTGCAAATGATAAGAATGCACATACTTTTAGGGGAGTAGTCTATATTAGAGTAGGAAGTACCACAAGAAAACTTGAAGGACAATCGTTATTTGATTTTTTAAAAAATAAACAAATACTCTGTTTTGATGAACAAGAGTCAGAAGCGAGACTAGAAGATATAGATGTAGCCAGAATAAAATCTTATCTTACTAAACGAGGACAGCCAGATTTTCTAAAATCAAAAACAACTTCCGATTTTATAGTTAGTAACATGTTGGGAAAACAGAATGGATATTTAAAAATAAAAAATGTAACCTCTTTGTTTTTTGCTAAAGAGCCATATCAATGGCATTCTCAAAATGAGATGAGAGTAGTTCGATTTTCAGGTATTGAGCCCATAACTGTGGTTTCACAGAGGGACTTTAGATTAGACCCTATGGATAATATTGATCAAGTACTCTCTTTTGTAAGAGATAATATCTCAAAACGATTTATTATTCCTGAGAACTCTCCAAGAAGAATAGAAATCGAAGAGTATCCTATGCCTGCGTTAAGAGAAGCAATCGTAAACGCGGTAGCCCATAGAGATTATTTCAGTTATGATTCAATTCAGATAAGTATTTTTGATGATCGGATTGAAATATCTAATCCCGGCGGGCTTCCCGAGGGATTAACAAAGAATTACTTTGGCAAAAGATCTGTTAGAAGAAACCCTATAACTTACAGGCTATTAAGAGATTGTCATTATGTAGAAGGCTTAGGGATTGGCGTGCCAAAGATAATTAATGAAATGAGAAAAGCAGGTTTAAAAGATCCAGAATTTAATTTTGAAGGAGGATTTTTTGCAGTAGTTCTTAGAAATACTAAGAGCATAATCAAGCCCATAGAAGGTGCAAAGGACTTAAGTCACAGGCAGTTAAATGCTATTCAGTACTTAAAACAAAATAAATCTATAAAGTCTAGAACTTATGCAAATATTAATACTGTTTCCCTACCAATAGCATTGAAAGATTTATCTGAGATGATAAAATTTGGTTATTTGAGAAAAGTAGGTTCCTTTAGAGGAGCATATTATGTCCTAAATGAAGAAAAAATAAAATGACCCCCAAAAACTTACAAGATCAAAATACTCCCGAAGTTAAAAAGTCTATCAGTGTCATTCAGGTTTCTTATATGACTCTTTTGAAGGATGTTGAACTTTCGGTTCATTCTAAAAAAATATGGGGAACTCTTTAAGAGGATGGCAGAAAATGATAGATGAAAAAAACAGCCTAAGGGAAGAAATAGTTAAAGTAAATTGTAGTTATTGTGGAAAAGAAATTGAATGCCCTAAGGACATGCTTGACAAGGTTGAGAAACATGCATGCTTGGATTGTTTTGAAAATCTTCCCAAAGACAAAGATAATATTACAAAGGTTCATGTTGATATACCTATGAATGAAGCAATAGAAAATATTGCCCAAGAGTTTGCAAGCAAGCAGGCTGAAGAGGTTTTTCCTGAGATATGGGCAGAGCATAGAGAAGAAATGAAAGAGATGTCAAAAAAAGAACTTGCTGAAAAGATGTTTGATGAAGGTTTGTATATGGGTTTTATAGGGGCGTTCACTTATCCTGCAACTCAAGAGGAGAAAGAGGCGCAAGATGAGTGAAACCTGCAAGACCTGTAAAAAAGAATTCAGTTCGGGAATCTGGCTTTCCCCGCAGTTTCCCGATGAAAAAGTTCTCTTATTCTGCTCTGAAGCGTGCAAGATGGAGTATATTAACATGAAGCTGCGGAGGATAAAAGAGGAATATCCTAAGTATTATGATAATGTAATCAAGTTAATGAAATCTTCTAATAAGAAAGGCGTTCCTTTTTGGTTATTGGGAGCTAAAAAATGAGTAACGATAACGGCTTAATAGATGAATACGCTAGGCTTGAAAGCCAAAAGAAAGAAATAGAGCAGAAAGAAGAAGAATTAAAGAAAAAGATCATTGAACTGGCAAATCAAAAGAATACAGAGGTGTTATTTGGAAATAATAAAAAATGTTTCATTAAAGCATATGAAAAAGTAGTATATCCAGATGATAAAACACTTATCTTGGAATTAATTAAGAAAAAAGGACTTTATGAAAAACTTTCATCTATTAATTATATAAAATTAGGTTCTGCAATAACAAAAGGAGAAGTAGATAAAGAAATAGCAGATTTAACTAAAAAAGAGAAAGCCTTTAGGCTTTCTTTGAAAGATCTCTGACCATGAATAAAACAACAATAAACAAAGCTCCCGAAGCAAGAATGATTGGCAAAGTGAGAGGTATGATCGACCATCTGTATCCAGGAGTTGAAGAAAAGTCTAGAGAGCACTTCGTTCATGAACATGAATACGCCATGAAAGTAATAAAGAGAAAGGTCGATTTTCGTTTGGCTTTTCATGCGTGGTTCTTATTAAAGTATGAATTTCCAAGCGGAGCAACCGCAATGGAAATGGCTGATTCTTTTCCCATGGACTTTTTTACTGCGGATGAAAAGAAAATGATCAAAAATTTCTTAGTGTATAAGGAATCTCTCTTCGAGATATTAAAAATTTCAGAAAATAAGAGAGATTATATGATTAAAGACCTTCTAGATAAACGAACGTACTTCATTAAAACTCTGGACTTGCCTGCACATTTTTCAAAAGGGCAATTAATAAAGGCGATAATTATAAAGAATTTAGAGGGAGATTATTTCTTTTATGGTGCCGTTCAGTCATTTGATATTAACAACAGAAAAGAGTTTATTAAAGAAATGATACAAGTGATTAAACTTGAGAATATTCTTCGTGAAGAGCGAGAAGGGGGGGTTATAGAATGGGAGATTGACAAAGAACGAACCTCTAAAAAGATGAAAAACCAGCTAAACAAAGGAGTTACATGATACAACAAAACGCTTATAAAGTCAAAAATGCACATAATCCTATTCAAGTCTCCGGTGTTACCCTCTTCGGAGGATATGCCGGACTTCCTATCTACTCTTTAATCTTTGTGGAGGTAGATGCATGAACAAAAAGGCGATTGTCTTTGTGGATGCTAATAATTGGTATCATAATTTAAAGAGATGGTTTAAGCCGAGCGAAATAGATATTTCTAAAGTTGTCAATTTGATTGCAAAGGAAAGATGTTTAGAAATAATAGGAGTAAAGTGGTATGCATCTGTTCCAAACATTGAGGATAACCAGATAAACTACATGAAACATATGAATTTTTTATCTAGCTTACAAGATATGGGGATAAAAGTAATTACCCGAAAGCTTCAGAGACTATCTAACAAGGAGATATTGAAAAAAAGACAAGAATTGTTAGATTCTTGGGATTTGTGTGAAGTGTGTAAACCTATTGTTAAAGAGAGCTTCTTAGATATTTCAGATCATGGTCAAAAAGAAAAAGGAATCGATGTCTGGATTGCGATTGATATGGTCAAAGAAGCGATAAATAATAATCTTGATTGTGCGGTCTTGATTTCTGGAGATGCCGACTTTGTTCCAGCTTTTAGTTTAATTAAAGAGACCGGAAAAGAGGTTTTAAGTTGTTCAGTTCCTAGAGGGTACTCTAATGAGTTGAGACAGAAATTTCCATATTTAATCTTAAATAGAGAAATGCTAAATACTTGTTTCAGAGACTACAAAGGGAAAACAATCAAATGACATCCTCATCACAACTCGTAAACAAGCTCTGGAACTACTGCAACATCTTAAGAGACGATGGTCTGTCTTATGGAGATTATGTCGAACAATTAACTTATCTTCTTTTCTTAAAGATGGATGATGAAAGAACGAAAGAGCCTTACAACCATAAATCCAGTATTCCAAAAAGATACACTTGGCAAGCACTTCTTGATAAAGAAGGAGCAGAGCTTGAAGCTTATTATATTGAAACTCTTCAAGAGCTTGGAAAAGAAGAGGGAATTATTGGAATTATCTTTAGAAAAGCACAGAATAAGATTCAAGACCCTGCAAAGCTCCGAAGACTTATTGTAGAACTTATCAATAAAGAAAACTGGTTGAGCTTGGAAGCTGATGTTAAGGGAGATGCTTATGAGGGCTTACTTGAAAAGAACGCGGCAGATGTCAAAGGCGGAGCTGGACAATACTTCACACCAAGACCTTTAATTAATGCAATTGTTGAAGTGATGAGACCTCAACCAGAAATGAAAATACACGACCCTGCCTGCGGAACAGGAGGATTTTTGCTTTCTGCTTATAACTACATTGTAAGATGTTGTAAATTAGACAGAGATGAGAAAGAAATACTGAAACATAAGACTTTCTCCGGTAATGAGATTGTTCCTATGGCTGCTCGTTTATGTGTTATGAATCTCTATCTTCATGGTATTAATGGCGAACAAAATCCTATAAGTCTTGATGATTCTTTAAAGAAAAATCCTGGAGCGCTGTATGATATGGTTCTTACTAATCCGCCTTTTGGGAAAGCATCTTCTGAAACGATTGTAACAGAAGAAGGAGATACGGCAAAACAAAGTCTTACGGTTATAAGAGACGACTTTTGGACTAAAACGAGCAACAAACAACTTAATTTCTTGCAGCATGTTAGAAGTATATTGAAGATACATGGAAGGGCGGCGATTGTATTACCAGATAATGTCTTGTTTGAAGGCGGGGCAGGAGAGACTATAAGAAAGAAACTGATGGAAACCTGCGATTTACATACTATTTTGAGACTTCCAACAGGGCTATTTTATGCACAGGGCGTTAAAGCTAATGTTCTATTCTTTGATAAGAAAGTTGCTCAGAAAGAAGCGGCAACTTCAAAAATTTGGATTTATGACTTAAGGACGAACAAACACTTTACTCTTAAGGAAAGTATCATGAAGATGGATGATCTACAAGAATTTATTAGTTACTACAACCCCGACAATAGGCATCAAAGAAAAGAAAGTGAACGATTCAAGTGCTTTACGTATGATGAAATAGTAAAGAGAGATAAGACAAATCTTGACATATTCTGGCTTAAAGATGAAAGTCTTGATGACATAGACAAACTTCCCTTTCCTGATGTGATTGCAAGTGAATTAGTGGAAGATTTAGAAGAGGCTTTGGAACAATTAAGAGAAATAAGTGAGGATTTGAAGTGACCAAAACTTATGGAATGAACAACTATAATCGCTAAAAATTCGCAAAACATGGCATGCGCAAACTTTTTAAAGCATTACAATCTTTCAAAGAAAAGGTTTACCAATTATGTTTTATTTAGTAGAAGTTGAAGACCATATCCGTGTCGAACCGAAACATTTCGGTTTGCTTACCCGGGAAGCAATAGAAAAACAGCTTAACGAGAGTTATGTTGATAAAGTTAACAAGGAACTTGGTTTCATAATTGCGGTTATTTCAGTTGATAAAGTAGAAGACGGAGTTATTATCCCGGGCGATGGCGCCGCGTTCTATAAATCTCATTTTAAAGTTTTGATATGGAGACCTGAGCTTCATGAACTTGTCTATGGCATTATAGCTGAAATAGCTACTTTTGGCGCTTTTATGCAGATAGGCCCTGCACAAGGAATGATTCATATCTCGCAAACAATGGAAGATTATGTCTCTTTAAGTAAAACAGGAACACTTTCAGGCAAAGCAAGCAAGAGAAATTTGGCGCAGGGCGACGATTGCCTTGCTCGCGTCGTTGCAATTAGCTATAAGTCCGGCGAGCCTAAGATTGGTCTTACTATGCGCCAGCCCGGTCTCGGCAAACTAGATTGGATTAAAGAAGATAAACGCAAGAAGGATGCAGATACTGGAAAAGTTGCTAAAGACGAAAAGAAAGAAAAGATGAAGAAGGGAGAGAAATAATATGTCGATACATGAAGTATCTATATTGAGTGTATATTATTTTAACGGCTCTGCTATTTCACGGATGATTCCTGTCTTTGATCAAACACAAGATAGATTTAGTGCTGCTTTTATGGATGCAGAACATAGAATAAAGAGTGTTATAATTAGAATGAATGTGAATCAAATTGTTCCAATGATCGAGAAACACGTTAAACAAACATATACAAATGTAATTATTTTCCCACAAAGTTATTATGATGCAACTTATAATCAGATTGCTAGTGAAAGAAGTGAAGAGTTAGAAGCAATTGTTTCAGTAAGGGAAGGGTTATAATGGCAAATAAAGTATGTAAGAAATGCAAGTCTATTGCAGAAAGCGGAAGCACATGCCCGCAATGCGGAAACGATGAATTTGCAGATACATTCAAAGGCAAGCTTGTCATATTAAAACCTGAAGAATCAGAGATTGCTAAAAATATTAAAATCGGGAAGAAAGGCACATACGCCGTGAAGTTAGGATGAAAGTTGTAAAGAAAGTGAAGAACAATCTCCTTAAGCGTGATGAAATAATGGCAATTTTAATAGAACAGGGCAATCCAGGTTTAAATAAGGCTTGCTCTTTGCTTGCCACAGAGCTTAAGGTTGCAGAGGAGCTTATATCTCTAAAGGCTATACGCAGCAAGTTTGGCAGCAATGAATTTACTATTGATGCATTTGTATATGATTCAATAGAAGACAGGCAGCGCATTGAGCCTCAGCCAAGGGCTGCACTAAATAAGGAGGATTCTTAATTCCATGTCAGAAAGAGCAGCAGGATCATCAAAATCAGGAAAAGGCAAGAAACCCCACAAGAACAAGCCCACCAGCAAGAAATACAAGCACTATACTATTGCAGGCTCCTCTCTTAAGAAAACAAAAGCCTGTGTCAAATGCGGGGCAGGTATCTTCCTTGCTCAACACAAAGACCGCCTTACTTGTGGTAAGTGCCATTATACTGAATTTCTGACAACAAAATACGTTCTGCCCCAAGCCTTATAATCTCAAAAGCGCTTCTTGAGACATGAACGAACAATTGTTTACCAGCGTTTTCATACTTTTTATGCTTGTAATTTCTGTTTTGTTTCTTCTTATAAGGCTGCTGAGAAAGAATTAAGCCGAAAAGTTTATTTTGTATTTATAGGAAATCACATCAGAAATTACGATTATTAAAGTGATTTCCTATAACAGAACCTACCGCAGAAAAGATTATAAATGCCTGATGTCCCATGAGTTCATGAACATCATAGAGAAAAAAGGGCTTGATCTTTTGCTGGTAAATCCTTCGACAAATGCTTCAGTATACGGAGCAGTTTATGGAGAGTCTGCATTAGAACCTCCATTCACTGCGGCCCTCGCGGCAGCGCATGTACAGGATAATGGGTACAGCGTCCAGATTCTTGACGCAAATGTAGAAGGCATGACAGCGCAGCAAACAGCAGAGATTGTACACTCCCTCAATCCCCACCTTGTCGCCATGGTTGTTCATGGACCCCAACCCTCTGCTTCCTCGCAACTAATGACCGCAGTTGGAGAGTCTTGCCACGCAATTAAAGGAGTTTCAGACATACCTATACTTCTTACAGGTCCTCATCCAAGTTCTTTGCCTGAACGTACACTACGCGAAGAGCCATGCAATTACGTGGCAATCGGCGAGGAGTTTCCAACAATTCTTGGCCTGACAGCTACACTTGCAAACCGCGGGGATGTATCAAATGTGCCTGGCTTGGCTTGGCTTTCAGATGGGAAATTTAAATCTGTGCAGGCAGCATCGCTCCCAAGAAATCTGGATGAAGCATATCCCCGTGTTGCGTGGGATTTGCTTCCTAATCTAAGCAGATATCGCGCGCACAACTGGCACTCTTTCACTGACTTTTCAAGTAGAAGTCCCTATGTTGCAAGATATACAACACTTGGCTGCCCATATAAATGTGATTTTTGCATGATTAATATTCAGAATAAAGCATCTACTGCAAGACTTAGCAGTTCAGAGAGTCATTCTGACTTGGCTAATCTCGCAAAGCTGGATAATATATCAGGAACAATGAGGTTCTGGAGTACAAAGAAGATTGGGGGAGATATGGAATATCTTGTTGAAAACCAAGGAGTAAAACACTTTAAGTTTATAGATGAGATGTATGTTCTAAGAGACCAGCATAACTTAGGTATTGCAGAAGAAAGTATAAGAAGAGGATATGGCAAACATCTGAATATTTGGGCATATGCGCGAGTTGATACAGTTGAGAATCCTGAGATTTTGGAAAAAATGCGTCAGGGTGGAGTACGCTGGCTTGTTCTGGGCATTGAATCCGCAAGCGAGCATGTTCGTCATGGAGCGAAGAAGAGATATACTAACGAAGATGTTGAGCGCTGTCTCAATAACGTGCGGAACGCTGGCATTTACATCTTGGGTAATTATATAGTAGGTTTGGAGGGAGATACAAGGGAGAGCATGCAGCAAACGCTTGACTTTGCTATCCAACATCCAACAGAATGGTTCAACATTTATTCCTGCATGGCATATCCAGGTGCGCCCAATTACCTTCGCAATAAAAATAAGGGTATCCCTCTCCCAGGCGATGCAGGAGTTCCAGGAGGATGGGGTGCTTACTCGCATCATAGCTATAACTCTTTCCCGCTTCCCACTGATACTCTCACTAACGCAGAAGTGCTTGCATTTCGCGATAATGCTTGGGATACTTATATGCAATCTCCTGCTTATCACTCTCTGCTTCGCACTACATTTGGAGAATCAGTTGTAGAGCATGTAAAAACACTTGCAAAAACAAAACTCCCCCGCAGGATACTCGGCGACAAAATTTCTTATAGTGAAAGACATGAATAATTGAGCAATATTGTATATCTTTCCCTTGATAGTCAAGGACAACCTGCTCAATTTTTAAAGTCCTTGACTATAATGAGGATTTAATCGCCTCTTATCTTTTTAGGTGTTCTATATTCCCGAGTATAAAAAAACTTAAATAGCCAATTCTACCCTTCCCTTAATGACTGAAAAAGGCATCTTTAGCCACGTTGATTTTGAAAATGTTGATTATTCTGCCTTACTGAAGCGTTCTTACTGGTTGCGCAACGAGCTTTTTGAGATGTCTCAGGAAGGAAAAAAAGGACACATCCCTTCGTCTTATTCATGCGCAGAGATCGTCTCCACATTGTGCTATGGAGGCATACTTCGCCTAAAACCAGAATATCCACAATGGCCTGACAGGGATAGATTTATAGTTAGTAAAGGTCATGCGGGCATGGTTGTTTATCCAATTCTTGCGGATTTAGGTTTCGTTCCTAAAGAAGAACTTAAGAAATTTGTCACTAAAGAAGGAGTTTTCCGCATGTATCCTGACCCAAGTATTCCGGGCATAGAAACAATTACAGGCTCGCTTGCCCACGGTCTGGGTGTTGCCTCAGGTTTTGCTCTCGCTGCAAAGATGGATAAAAGGAATTACAACTCTTTTGTCATCATCAGTGATGGAGAATGTTACGAGGGCGCTACATGGGAGCACGCACTCTATGCAGCGCCGCAACGCGCAGACAGTTATGCAGGCCACACTGGTTTAGATAATCTTATTGTAATTGTAGATAACAACGGTTGCTGCATTACTGACAAGACAGACAAATGTGTCAGATTAAATCCATTAGAACCAAAATGGGAGAGTTTCGGGTGGTATGTACAAAGCGTGGAGGGGCATTCTTATCATAAATTGATGGACGCATTCAGAAATATTAGTGAAAAGACAGACTCCAGACCATCAGTTATCATAGCAAATACTGTCAAAGGTAAGGGCATACCTTTCATGGAAGACCGTCCTGACTGGCACAATAAGAGACCGAATGATAAGCAGATTGCGCAGGCGAGGGAGGCGCTGCGGAATAATCCTATTACAGAATGAATCCTATTACAGAATGACTTTAGAATCTAAAGCCCAGGCATTACCACGCGATGCTTATATAGATGTAGTTTATGATGCAGCAAGGCATGACAAAAACATAGTATTTATCACTGCTGACCTTGGTGCAAAAGCTCTTGACAGATTTAGAGTAGATATAAAGCCGCAGTTCATCCATGCAGGCATTTCAGAGCAGAACATGATTAATCTTGCCACAGGTCTGGCAGGATGCGGGAAAAAAGTATTCACTTATGCAATGTCCTCATTCATAGCATTCAGAGATTTTGAACAGATTAAAGTTACTCTCGCTTCGCTTAACTGTCCTGTCACAATACTTAGTGTAGGTGTTGGATACGGCTACGACCATGCAGGACCCACACATTACGCAACAGAAGACATAGGGTGTATGCGTTCTCTGGCAAACATCGAGATACTCTCTCCTGCAGACACAACATCAGTGATTGAATCAGCAATAAGAAGCTGTACAGAGCCTGCATTGCGTTATGTCCGGCTTGACCGTCAGTATCTTCCAGACATTTATTCTCCTGGAGACACATCTTTTTGGCATAACGGTCTCGTGGAAATAGATTCTGGCAGAGATATTTGCATATTTAGCACAGGCTACATGACTCATCGTGCACGTGAAGTAAGGGAAATACTCGCAAAACAAGGCATATATGCAGGCGTAGTTGATGTTTTCCGCCTCAAGCCTTTCAACACCAATACATTTCAGCAGATTATTGAGAGATATGATAAGATAGCAACGTTTGAAGAACATTTCTTAAGCGGTGGTTTTGGAAGCATTGTAGCAGAATCCTGCATTGATAACAGAATCACTAAACCTGTGAAACGTATCGGAGTAAAAGATAATTACTATTTCGAAAACGGGGGAAGAGACCATATTCATCAGCTGGCAGGAATAGACACAAATAATATTGTTAAAAGACTTGCTGAATTCTATAATCATTAATCAAAATATGGAAACATATTCTAACACAATCAAAATAACATCTCCCTCTTTTTCCAGAAACGAAGTACTAAAGAATGAGCTGCTAACAAATTTTCCTAACAGCACTTTCAACACGACTGGGAAAGAATTAGAAGGTAATGCACTGGTTGATTTTCTGGCAGACGCTGAAGGAGCAATCATCAGTCTTAATAAAGTGGATGAAAACGTACTTGCTCGTTGTCCGAGACTGCGTATCATCTCAAAATATGGTGTAGGTCTGGACAATATTGATCAGGAAGCATGCGTTAGAAGAGGAATTACACTCGGCTGGACAGGTGGTTTAAATAAACGCTCGGTTTCTGAGCAGACATTGGCTTTCATGATTAGTTTGTGTAGAAATATCTATCAAGGTTCATATCAACTGAAGGCAGGGACATGGAATAAATCAGGAGGCACAGAGCTTTCTGGTAAGATTATCGGGATTATTGGTGTGGGTCATGTAGGCAAAGATCTTGTTACACTGCTTGAACCATTCAGATGCACAATTCTGGCAAACGACATTATTAATCAGCAGGATTATTATCAACAATATGGCATTAAAGAAACAACAAAAGAAGAAATCTATCGCTCTGCGGATATCATCACGCTCCATGTGCCTCTTACTTCAGAAACAAAATATATGATAAACGAGAATACCTTGCGCATGATGAAGAATACTGCTTTTCTTATTAACACCTCTCGTGGAAAGGTTGTTAATCAGGAAGCACTCAAACAAGCATTAAAGAATAATATCATTGCAGGCGCAGCACTGGATGTATACGAATCAGAACCCCCGCACGACAATGAATTCTTATCTCTCCCTAATCTTATCTGCACCCCGCACATCGGAGGAAGTTCTCTGGAGAGTGTGACTGCTATGGGCAGAAGCGCAATTGCTCATCTCAACAATTACTTCAAAAAGGTTTGATTGCAGTCTATCATTCAGTTTTCCCAGAATAAATGCTTGAATTTATCCTTAGCATAATTGAGTATATCTTTGTCATAAGGGTCTAGAGAGCCAAAAGCAAAAATAAAGAAAGCATAAATGCTCAAAAATGCGATTCCTGCCAGAGCAAGTACAATAAGAGATGGTACAAACAAGTTTTTAATTACAATGAGTCCTAAAGCAGGGATAACTGCTGCGAGAGTAACGCGCCACATCTTTCTTCTAAACGGTAAAATTCCTGTTGAGTTGCGCACTTGGAAAAGCATGATTAAGCCAAGTAATGCCAGCGAGAATGTCGTTGAACCCGCTGCTCCATAAAGACCGTAATTAGGAACAAGTATTATGTTTAAGATTAAATCAAGTACAGATATTCCAATAGTATTAATAAGAATGATTCTTGATTTACCCTGCATAGAGAGGAGATTAGTCAGTAGTGTATTGAATGATGCCAGCAAACCTCCTACTGCCAGAATTCTCAGGATGTCCGCAGCTGTCAGATATTCCGAACCAAAGAGAATATTGATGACTGCCTCGGGAAATGCAGCCATGAAGAGAAAGAGCGGTAGGTTGACAACATAAATCCATTTTCCTACCTGCTGGCTCATCTGTTGAATCACAGAATTATTTTTTTTAGAGTACTCTTTCACGATATATGGAAAGAAAAACTGTCTGAATAGTTCAGGAGCAATGCCAAAAAGAGATATTAATGTGAATGCGGCGTTGTAGACTCCAACATCACGTGCAGTCATGAAATAACCTATAACTGCTGAATCAGTCCAATTAAAGAGCGTATAGAGCGCAGCAAGAAATACAATTGGCCAGGAGTATGCAAATACTTCATTGAGAACAGCGCGTTTGGCTTTCAGTTTCAGTCCAGATTTCTGTAATAGCATGGGCGTCAAGTGACGCACAGCAAAAAAGGCAGCAACACATATGACAAATATTCCTGCAACATACGAGGCAATAACTGCTGATTGCTGCAAGCCAAAAAAAAGCAAGCCAACAAGAACAATGACTTTAACAAAGTTTTGGAGGAAGTTATTTATTAATGCATTCCATCCAACATGTCCGAACGCAAGCAGACTGGATAGGAAGAAACCGCCAATGATTGAGAATGGAAGAAATATTCCAAATACTTTAAGAAAAGAAGTTAAACCCTGATTATGAAATAAGCTGGTTGAAATAATCTCTGCCGTAAAATATAGTAACGCAGCCGCAATAATGCTGGAGATGAGAAGAACGCTGAATGCGCCGCGAAATAAATAACAGCTCTTCTTTGGCTGGTTCTTGCCGCGGTAAAAAGAAAGATAGCGAAGCGCTCCGTCAGGCAAACCAAGGGAAGCGGCCATGACAAAAAAGCTGCTCACAACAAGCGCAAGTGAGAACAAACCGTAAATTTCGGGTCCAAGTTCGCGTGCAATTATAACTCTGTATAAATAAGTAAGAAGTTTGGAAAGCGCAATTCCAATAAATACTATGATTGAAGATTGAGCAAGCAGTCTCATAGGGTTACTAAATGACTCTGAATCTGTTTTCTTCATATCCTTTAGTATGCAAATGGCTTTTTATATGTTGATAACTGTAATCTATTGGCTATAGCGAATAACTTTAATTTTCGTAGTCTTTTTGTTATTCGCTAGATAGGAGATCACGTTAGAAATTACGATTATTAAAGTGATTTCCTATAACTCTGCTAAATTTTCTTTCTTTGTCAAACTTTCACATTAGTGAATAAAACATAGTAAACATAGCTTGCAAAGAGTACATAAGTGTTAATCGGGTGGAACAGCCAGGCCAGAGAGGGTTTTCTGATAAAACCGACAATCGTGTCAGCTATTACAGGTAAAACACTTATAATATACAATGAAGTAAGAATATAATCTTTTTTAGTGAGACCATAATTATAGTTCCATGTCATCTCTCCGGAATTTCTTCTTCGCATCCTGCGCAGTTTCTTCCTAAAATGAATTCGAATGCTCGCAGGTTGTACATGGATAACTTCCTGCTTGACTTTTGCAATGACGCGATGACCATCCTGTGCCATATTATATACAAAAATAGGGTGCATGAAGGAATCCATTGGATGTTTATCAAAAATCTTCTTTCTGAAGAAAAATCCATTCATGCCTAACGCAGGCACTCTATTCTTATTGAGCACAATCTTATAGTATTTTCCTTTATCCTCAACTGAATCTGCAATACCCACAAGAGTATTATTTATGGCGCAATAATGGTCATTAAGTCCAAGATATACTGCAACCGCATCATCTCCGCCGATTAATGCGCAGTACTTTGTAATAAGATTGTCTTCTTTTCGGTAGGCATAATTCACAGGATCAGTCGCAGCAATCTCTGGATTATTAAAAGGCAGTATCATATTCTTGAGCCAGTCCTTTTCAGGAGGGAAGTAATTGTCAGCATCTACCATACCGATAATCTCACCCTTTGCCAGCTTCTTGATTGCATAGCTTCTCTTGATTTCCTCATTCGGGAATTTTGTTTCTACTACCTGCGCCCCCATCTCGCGGGCAATTTCAAGAGTTTTATCAGTTGTGTCATTATCAATTACTATCACCTGAAGCAATTTTTTAGGATAGTTCTGAAAGAATATGGACTTAAGGCAATTTCTGATGTGCTTCTCTTCATTGCGTGTAGGTATGATGATTGTTAACTTCTTTAATGGCATAGACTTCACGCACAAAGGCAAATATATAAACACATCGGTTGGTTTTTAATCTGAAAATCTGAATTTAAAAAATGTTTTAATCGCAATTATTCCATCTTTCCACTTAATTTTCTTACCTTCTGCTTTCGTTCTAGGCATGTATGAGACAGGAATCTCATATATCTCGTATCCTTTTTTAAGAATTTTAGAAGTTATTTCATGGTCCAGCTCAAACCCCCGGCTCTTTAAGCTCATGGATTTCAGCAATTTACCATCTACCATCTTGTAGCCAGTTACTGTGTCAGTAATAAGCGCGCCAAACAAAACAAGCGCAACAAGGCTTAGAAGCTGGCCGCCTATGTAATAAGACCAGTACGCCCCAGGTTTCTTCGCATATAAAAAACTTAGTGATTTAGCGCGCATTCCTTTTCTCAGTACACGGCTGCCATAAACTGCACGATAACGATACTTCAGCATAACTCTTAACATCTCTTTAATGTCTTCTGGATTATATTCAAGGTCAGAGTCTTGTATAACAATAACATTGCCTGTAGCAGCTTTTATTCCAAGTATAACACTGTTCCCCTTCCCCCTATTAACTGGTGTGCGTATATATTTGACATCAGGATGATTTTTTAGAACCCCGGGTGTATTGTCAGTAGAGCCATCATCAACGAATATAATCTCAGTTAGAAATCCAAGCTCAGAGAAGTTAACCTTTCCGATACGAAGCAGAAGTTCTTCAATGAATCTCCCCTCATTGTATCCAGGTATAACAATGGAAAGTTTTTTTATTCCCTGCGGTAACGCTCCCTGACTGCTGTAAGTCTGCAATAATTTTTCAGCCACTTTCTTCCCGTCATGCCTGCCCGAATATTCTTTCTCAAAATTATCAAGAACAACACCTTTCAATCCAAGACAGTTGACAAACTTAATATATTTTGGGTCTATCTCGTTTCCAGCATTGATGAAATAATAATCTGCAAGGTCTTTCAATGAGTATGATAATTCTCCCTTACGATTAAAATAGTATAATGCCTTCTCAATTATATCTTCTGCAGTTGACTTCTGAATTTCGTTATCGCCGCCAATATTAGTAATTAGTATCTTCTTTGCTTTGGTATTTGCCATAATTGCTTCAGAGAATCCTTTTGTCAGGTAAGTTGGAAATAAGCTGCTGTTCTGCGTTCCTGGAGCATAAACTATTATATCGCTTTCAGCAATTACTTGACTGGCTTTTTCGCTAAGTTCAGGGTATTGTTCAAGCCCGCGCAGGTGTTTTATTTTCTTCTGGAGTGGCATCTTCTCAAATTTTTTAATTTCTTTTTGAGATAAATAATCAGGGAAGAGAAAAATCTCGGTGAGCTCTGCATTTATATGCCTCTCAACCATGCTCGCTTCAGAAGGCAGGAACTCATTCTCATCAGTAACAGCAGAAAGGAATAAGTTCTCCCCTTTTGTTACATTGTAAACACGCCCCCTGGGCTCCAGGAGTTGATACATTTCATCAATCGCTATATTGAATGATTTCTCATTTTTAATGAAACAGCCAGCCAGAAGAAGATTGCCAAATGAACAATCTTCAAAGTCAAAGTTTATTTTCTGAAGATGGATGTAATCTACAAGTGCTTTAATGTAGATTCTAATATGAGCCGCATCCATTGGAGCAGTTTTCTTTAATAGTACATCAAGGTCTGCATATGCAAGAGATTTTCCCTGAATGATATTATGCAAATCCTGAAGAGCCTCTTTGTTGTCCACATCATTTGGAAATCTATACTCAAGGATGTCTTTTAAGATTCTCTTAGATACGTTCGCAGGTTCAATAAGGTGGCTATAATTCTTTCTCACATCAGACGGCCCGAGAAAACCGGGAATGATGCGCCTTAAATATCCTGTTGATTTTCCATCGTCATATGCATTTACCATAACAGATACATCAAAGAAAGGATAGCTTGTCAGAGCCTGAATAATCTCCTTGCCACCACTACCCCCACAGAATAATAAGACTTTCAATTTTCCTTGAATCATCGATGTTAGCGATTTGGGTACACTATATATTTCACCCGCAGGAACCATGACAACTTTCAATATGGTTAGTATTTAAAATAATCTGTAATATTTTCACTGCGCTCAGTAGTAACGTTCATGCTTGCCACTAAGTATACGTTCTTCATGGAACTTTGCTTCTTCTAGAGTGTTATACCCTATTGTTTCTTCTTCAATAATACATGAGGAAGTCACGATTTTTCCTCCTTTCGCGGAGATCTCTGCAATTATATCAAGAAAATCAAATTCTTCATGTTTCTCTTGCTTTTGTAAGTAAACATCATGTTTCTTAAGATAATCTTCTTTCATCTTACTGAGTGTTTCATAAAGATTTTTTCCATTTATCACGAAAACACCAGAATCATTTTCTCCATACTGGGGCATCGGGTCGTTAAATAGCCTTCGATAAACATCTATCACCTTTCCCTTATAATCTCTATCAAGATGAATATAAGGTCTCATGCGTAAAAGTGTAGGGATAGATAAATCAGCATTATTTTTCTGATGCATAGAAACAATTCTATTAAGCGATTCTCGCGACATTCCAATTTGATCTCCCCAAAGGATAAGGACATCATCATAGTCTTTTGCTTTCTCTAAGGCAAGTGAGATGGATCCTGCAGTACCATAAGGAGATGGATCTATTATTATCTCTGCAGCCAAGCCCTTTGCCGCCAGAGTCTCACGAACTCCAGACTCTCCTTTTAAATTAGTAATAATAATAATTTTATCTGCAATAGGCAATACCTTGTGATATACTATCTCTAATGCACTTTTACCTCCAAAAGGATATAGTATTTTAGGCTTATCAAATCCAAGTCGTGTCCCTTCACCTGCAGCAGGAATTATTGCGCAGACTCGTCTTTTTAATGAATCTATATTCTCAGTAGGGATAATTTGATTAAGTTGATAGTTCAGAAGTGCATAAACAGAATGAATATCCCGCAGAATGAGAGTCGCCCCCCTCAGCTCTTCTTCATTATAAGTGTGAAGCAGTCCAATAGATTCTATTCCTGCAGCATGAGCAGACAGTATGCCTGAGGGTGCATCTTCGATGATTATCGTTTTCTCAGGAGTAATACCAATAGCCTTTTGCGCAGTTAAATATAAATCAGGGGAAGGTTTAGCAGCAGAGACCTCATCTGTAGTGATAATAATCTTAAAATAATTATCTATTTGATGTGCACGAAGCTGTGCAAGTGTACGTTCACGTGAGGCAGATGTTGCAACAGCGATTTTCTTCCCGTGATAACTAAGAAGTGCAAGGAGATTCTTAACAGATGGATAAATAGGAGACTCATTTCCATGCTCCAAAGCGTGTAGTTGTTTCTCAACTTTTAAGAATGAGATTGTCTGTTCATGAGAGAGAAATTTCTCTAATGCCCCCCGAGTGCTCATCCCCATATATTTGCCATAGTTAAATCTTTCAGCTAATTTTCCAAAAGCATATTTGTAAGCGTTTTCGTGTATACTTTTTGTGTCAATAAGCACTCCATCCATGTCAAATATAAATGCTTCTTTCTGTGATATCCATCTTGCTATTGCAGAAGGGGTTAATGCACCATTTGAACTCATACATTTTGACATATTTTTGGCTATTTAAAATATTTGTTCTTGCTCAAAGAGAAGCAAAGTATAAAAACACCTGAACTCGTCTGTCAATACAGGCGTTTCATGCAGAATAAAAAATCATTTGAGACAGTAGTTTGTACCATTTGCGGCTCAGGCAAATACTCAGTTATATATGTAGCAGATTACAATTTGGAAAAGGACAAGGATTTGGCACAAAAATTTCGCGCTTCAGGCGACGAGCTCTTGGTTGAGCAGTTAGTTAAATGTGCAGATTGCGGGCTTGTATTTATCAATCCTCGCCTAAAATCCTCGCTTGTCACGAAAGGATATGAGGAAGGCTCTGACGAGGTATTTGTCTCGCAAGCACCTGCCCGCGAACGCACTTTTTCCAAAGCACTGAAAAGAATAGAGAAATATATCCCCCATAAAGGCACTGTTCTTGATATAGGTACTGCAGGCGGCTCATTCTTAGCAGCCGCAAAAAAGAGAGGATGGAAAGTTTCTGGCTGCGAACTAAATGTATGGATGGCAAAATGGGGCAATGCGCACTACGCTCTAAACATAAAGCAAGGCACTGTTTTTGAGCAGCATTATCCTGCAGTATCGTTTGATATGGTGACTCTCTGGGATGTTATTGAGCACACGCCAGACCCTGCAAAAGTTGTGAAAGAATGCAATCGCATTCTGAAACCGAGAGGTTTACTGGTAATTAACTATCCGGATATTGGCTCTTGGATTGCTAAACTTATGGGACGCAAGTGGCTCTTTCTTACATCTGTGCATCTTTATTATTTCACAAGAAATACGATGCGCAAGCTCTTGGAACGCGCAGGCTTTGAGATATTCGTGATAAAACCTCACATCCAACAATTAGAGATGGGATACATAGCGAAGCGCATGCATCAGTATAATCCATTTCTCTCACAATGCAGCATGCTCTGGGTTAACGCGCTAAAATTGCAACACAAACAGATACCTTATTGGCTTGGACAGACATTTCTTATTGCAAGGAAGCGTGCTTCTGGGACAAAGAGACAGACTGGAAAAATGCGCGAATAACTAAAATAGAGATTATGAATGCCGCAAGAACAGCAATCCAAAGCATTATCTTTCCGCTCAGATGCAAAATGACCTGGAATGCTCCTTGTGGCGTGTATTTATCATACCAATCAGACTTTGCCCAGCGCACAGGATAATAAAACCAGTCATGTGTCTCGTATATTGCAGGAATGATTTTTGGACTTAAGTTGATTGTGGTTTTATAAATTCTGAAATAAGGCTCGTCAGGCTCTTCGCCATATCCTCCACCTCCGTAAAGCACAACTTCTCCCTGCGAAGCATTCTTAAACAGCCCTGTTAGGTATTCCATTGAAGCATTGAGTTCAGGCTGCCCATTAATAGTTCCCCATCCACAGTCATCTTGATATACGCATTCCACAAAATACACATTTGTAGCTCTCTGAATTCCAGAAAAGTTTCCGTTGAGCTGGAGCAGCTTGTCAAATTGACTCGCCTCAATATATGCCATATCATTGAACATCCAGGCAATTCTTCCTCTATAGATTCGTGCATCAGCAACAATAATGTCCTGCTCCTGAATGTTATTCTGCGCATAAGAGCGCATCTGGAAGAACGCTGATTTGCTTGTCAGTATCGGGAAAAGTATGTATAGGTTAACTAAGATAATTAAAATAATAACGACCGCAATTGCTTTCTTTCTGTTCGTGGGAGATGAAATGCGTTCAGTTATAGTCACAATGAAAGTGGCCGCACTAAGAGAAAGCAGAGGCATGAAAGACACAAAGTGTGTGGGCAGCAGCGATGTTCCCAAGAGGAAAATCAATGTAACGAGATGGAACAGGACAATACTTCTCCCTCCAACATATTCGCGTTTTACGAAAAAAAGAGAAATTCCGATAATACCAAATATAAATATCAGGGGCTCATAAGGCAGGAAAAGGTTCCTCAAAAATGAAGGTATTCCATTGCTTAATAAATAAGATATTGAAAATGACTGGTCATATCCTTGGAGGCCTGCATAGATTTCTTGTCCAACACCAAAGAATCGCGCAAATAGCACATCAGTAATTCCTTTTTGTTTGTAAAGGATATAATTAAATGCAAGAACAGGGAGCGCAAGCAGAAACAATGCTAATCCAGATAAAACAATCCTTTTTGTGTTTGCCTTCAGTATTCCTATCTGTTCATCACGAGGATAAGCCACGTAAAATGCCAGGATAAAACCAGGTAAGAAAGGAATTGCAATTGGTTTTATTAAGATTGCAAGACCCATGCTCACAAACGCAAGCAGCGATATTTTCTTATGTTCTTTTAATTCCTTAATAAAGCAATAGTATGCAAATAAAACAAAGAATATCATTGCTTCATCCATTTCCATAAGTGCATATCTGATATGAAAAGCCGAGAATGCCATCAAGACAGCTGCAATGAGTGCAATGCGCTGCGAGAAAAGCTGCTTTCCCAATAAATAGACCATCAGAATTGTCAGGGTTCCAAAGAAGAATGATAAGAATCGCGCACTAAATCCATTCACTCCAAATATGCTGTATGCAATATCAGTCAGATAAGACCACAAAGGTCCCTGATTTTGCAGATTAATCACTCCGGATTTTATAATTCCAATCGCATGTGTCCCGTGAATCATCTCGTCTGCAAGAGGAGCAACATGCGTGACAGCAAGGTATCTAAGACCAATGCCAACAATCAATACAACCAGTAACACAGTTAGAACTTTGTTCTTAAGCATGAAATCAACGCTCTTATCAATCACGCCTTCTAAATTAATCAAGCTCTCTTCTTTTGGCTCATCCATAATTCTTTTCGCATAGGAATCTTTATATATCCTTCTTTTTTAAACTTTTTATGTTAAACATGACTTTAGAAAGCAAATTAGAACGAGCATTTCAAGATGATGTAATTTTTAGATATCCAGAAGGCACATCTATGAATCAGCTAAAACATAAGTTTCTAGCAGAGAGAAAGAATGCAAAAGGCAAGACTGTAAGTTCAGAGGGATTTTATAAGGTAAAACAGGAACTTGTTGAATTAGATAAAGATGTTATGCAATGGCATAGAAATCAATACGGGACAGAATTGAACAAATTTGACGCGAGTCCAGAAGCAAACGAAAGGAAAGACCAATATCGTAACGACCATCGCTTCAAGAAAGCATTTGAATTCTTTGGTGTAGACTGGGAACAACACAACTCCAAAATATATCTGCCTTGGTGGGCAGAAGTACTTGCGAGTCAGGTCTCACATGAGCAACTGTCTGACGGTAGCTATCAAGCAACATTTGCCCCAATGCACCCATTTGAATTACAGTTAGTCAAGCGTGGACTTGACCTTCCAGTTAAATCAACTAGCACTCTTGGCGTGCTTATAACTGTGCCCGACGCGCAATCGCGGGGGGGTTATGTTGTCTTAGGAGTCCGCACAGGTGCAGGACACGCAAATACTTATCACGTTGTCCCCGCAGGATATTTGCAGGCATCTAAGAAGTTCATGAGAGGGGATTCTAATATTTATGAGGGATTTGTAGAAGACGAATTAACTCCGGAAAGTGGGTTAGGCCTATCAGACCTTTCAGAAATCAGACCTCTCGCAATAGTGCATGACCATATCATCAGCAATGGCGGCCCAGAATATGTCTTTTTAATGCATGCAAAATTGACAAAGGAAGAAGTTCGCAACTGCTGGCGAACACATGATTCTACTAAAGACAAGCATGAGTATGCAGAATTCGTTTTTGTGCCTGCGGCAAAAGATAGTGTCAAAGAGTTCCTCGCTAGAAACTATGTCGGAGCTGTTAAAAATAAACCTGACAGAAAAGACAATGAGCGCTATATTCTGAATCCTGCTGCACTTGCCCTGGCATCTTATTCGGGGATGTCGCTTTCAGAACTGAAATCATATTGCAACGGAAAAGATAATTAGACCGCGGTAGCTCGCTTCACTCGCAGTCCTGATAAATATCGCTTCAACCTGACGCTGGTTTAACGTATGATAATAATTATTCGTTAGATGCAGTTTTAAGGGTTTTATAGTTTTTATACTAAAATACAGCACAACAATAAAACTTATTAATCCTTCGTTTGGTTCTGATACATGGCGCTCATCGTTAAAATACTCGGTTGTATTGACCTCGCGGCCGCGCTTGCTTTCCTTATGCTGACTTTCGGCATTGCTCCCTATGCACAATATACTCTCTTCTGTGCGGGCTTGCTGTTCGTAAAGAGCCTTTTTATCTTCGGAGGAGATATTCTTAGTGCCATAGACTTAGGAGCAGCGATTGTTCTCATTATCTCTCTTTTCTTTACCCCTCCAACTCTTTTTCTCTGGGTTCCAGCACTTTTGCTTTGCTCAAAAGGAATAGTTAGTTTTCTCTAGAAACGATTAGCGAGCCACTTGAAGAAGAAATATTCTCTTCTATGAAGAGTATTTCTTTGTACTCCGTCAATAATATCAAGCAGCGAGTGGAATACCATTCCTATAAACAGGTAAAAGAATCCGAGCCAGAACATCCCAAGCAATCCAATAAGCGCATGAAACTCAAGAGTATGGAAAAGATGAAAATCACTTTTTGGTTTTAGGCCTTTGCGTTCCTGTGCTCTCATCCATTCTCCTTGTTTCTTATGATACTCAAAAGAGTGCAGCAGGCTTATCTTGCCTGTCTTTTTCACAGATGCAAGATAATGGTCTAAATCAATAAATATTGAAGCAAGAAAAACAAGTAACAGATAGGAGATGTCAACGCCCGGCGCAACAACCCAAAGCAAGAGTGTGAATAGCAAGCCATAAATGATGTGCCAACGTGGGAGCATTAGTAATCCTCCAGTTTCCTGACAATTTCTGCAAATGCAGGTCGTGTGATAAGAATTCCTACAGTAACTCCGATGATTGTAGTCAGCGCAAAACCTCTCAGCAGTCCAGCACCAGCCCAGAAGAGTGGAACCATTGCAGCGATGATAGTAGCAAAAGCGCCAATGATAATAAACAATGCCCGCTTAATTCTCTCTCTGATGCTGACATGCCGATTAGACGTAGATTCATCAATGATAACAATCTGGTCATTTACACCAGTGCCCATTCCTGCGATTATTCCTGCAATGCTTGGAGCATCAAGATTCCATCCAATCAGGGCTGCAACGCCTAATGTAATAAATGCTTCTGAAAACATAGTCAGGATGACTGCAAGAGTAATCTTTATCTTCCGATAACGGGCGAACAACGCTGCAGAAATAACAATGAATACTGCCAATCCAAGCATCATGAGTCCGCGCGCGAAAGTATCCCCTAATAGTGGAGAGACAGTATCTAACTTGACTATTTCCAGTTTATATGGCAAGCTCCCAGTAATGAGCACAGTCTGCAAACGATGCATAGAATTCTGTGCATCTTTGTATGCCTCTTGATCATTCGCGCCTGTCCCTCCACCACGGATTAAAATCTCAGTAGTGACTTGTCCGCGTAAGTCAGTTCCTATGAGCAGTGAGTCAACTTCTTGCTCATCAATATAAAGGTAAAGTTTATCTTTCAGGTACTGCCCGGTCTCATCAACAGAGATATTCTTAGTGAGCGCGGCGTGCCTTTTTGCAGCGTCGCTCGTTAAATATACAACAAACTCAAAATTGCACAATGATCCGCCACCTTCTGCGGGGAAACATCCTGCAATTCTTGCGCATTGTGCATTATTTCTGCAAACATCACTAATGTCATGCTCTCCTCCTTCAAATACAGTTGTGTTTCCAATCTTCGCGGTAAACTTACCCTGGCTTGCGAGCAATGTTTTAATGTCTGCAGGTGTTGCTTCTGCAATTTCAACAAGAATGAAATTATTTCCTCCTAAGTCTCGAACAGGACGAATTGTTACATCTTTTATTCCGTAGACATTAAGTCTCTGATTCATTACTGCAATCAAGTCATTTGTCTGGTCTAGAGTGAGAGTAACATTTGCAGGAGCAATAAGCGCCCTTGCTCCCCCGCTCAAATCCAGACCAGTTTTAATGCGTGTCTTTGGAATCTTTCCAACAGTAATCTCAGGAGCTTCATCAGTAAAAATAATAATCTCTTCTTTAGGGGTTCCGATAACAACTTTTCTGGTCTCGTTGCCAGATTCAAACAATTTACTTATCGCCGCGGTATAATCTTCAATAGTCTCAATTCTATCCCCATTTACGCTTGTAATCTGCACTCCTGTCCGTAGCCCCTCGTTAAATGCAGTTGAGTTTCGCTCGACGCTTGTAATCTGCACTCCTGTCTTTATGCTCGGGGAAATGGCAAGCAGTGCCAGCAAAAGCGCTACAATCAGGACCCAGACACGAATGCCTATTTTAGCCATTATGAAATCCTCTTTTTGTCAGTATACCATTTTAATATGCTGGCATTTGTTAGCCATGTATTAAAAATATCTGCAATCAATCCTAAGGCAAGAATGAAGAAAATCTGCCGGAAAGAAGCAGGCAAACCTGTAACAATGAAGAATGCAGGCAAAACCGCAAGCAATCCAGTAATGTTCATAAAGATTCCTGTCTTAAAGGCACCATAAATGCGTTCATTTACGCTGCCCTCTTTTTTCTTCAGGACTCTCGTTGTCAGCAAAATATCAGTATCGACAGAGTATCCGATTAACATTAAGAACGCAGCAATGCCCGCCGCAGAAAGCTTTACGCCTAGAATATTAATGAGTGCAAGAGGCATGACAACATCAGCGAAGATTGCAAAAATTACTGCTAAGCTAGGTACGAACGTGCGAAACATGATGAAGACAACTATTGAAATAAGAATGAAAGAAAAGACAAGCGCAATAACAAGTTGTCGATAAAAGTTGTTGCTCAAACTAGAGCCTGTAAATTCAGTAGTAGAATTTTCATTAGTGAGCTTGTAACCTAAGACACTTTCAAGTGCAGGCTGGAGCTCTTCAGGCATAACACTAGATTCAACAATTACCGCAATAACCTTACCTGAGCGAAGTTCAGTAATTGTGCGCACTCCAGCATCTGGAATTTCCTCACGCAATTGGCGTTCAAGACCATCACGTTTAATGTCGCCCTGAAGAGTGATAGTTGTACCCCCAGACAGGCTTACATCTTTGCGCATTATATCCCCATTTTGTTGGTAAAAGAAGAAAAGATAAATTAGGCATATTGCAAACAATATAACCGGAACAATGAGTAATTTTTTATAGTGCTTGTCATACCACGATTTTTGATTTATATTATTGTTTTCTTTGCCAGTTGTTTGTTCCATACATCCCTCTTTTATCTATGCTAAAAAGAGCTTTTAAACTTAATTGCCCACATGCGCGATACGGGAATCGAACCCGTGACCATTGGTTGGAAACCAATTATTATGCCATTTAACTAATCGCGCTCGCGATTAGAGAGTTTAGTGTATTTTAAAGCTTTTTATTTCGGGGAGCGACCCAAGCTTAAAAGCCGGGGTTTCCGTCGATCCCCGAACAGCCTAACCTCGAGAATCCTCTTGAATGTATGGTATTCTCGACGGCAGTCAAAGACTTACGTCTTTGATGAAACGAGCGCCTCCCCAAACCCCACTCCGCCAAAGGCGGATTTGCCCGAAGGGCAAACCTTCAGGGTGGGGCGGCGCATCGTTTTTTTGATGCTTAAGAGAAACAGTCTTTTCTGCAGACGCGCCCGGCAGGATTTGAACCTGCGACCTTCGGGTTAGGACCCCGCGACTCTATCCGGGCTGAGCTACGGGCGCACACGCCAGTAAAGAGAAAGAATGTTTTAAAGATATCTACCAGCAAAGTCAGATATGCAGGGGAGAGGATTCGAACCTCTGAATCCACTAAGGAAAGAGCTCTTGAGGCTCTCGCGTTTGACCACTTCGCTACCCCTGCATTGTAATATACACCTGACAGCAGTTTTAAATCTTTCAGTTTTGCAAGCTATTTGTTAGTGTAACTACTCTCATTTGTAAAGAATCTTTCCGATAATTTGTCTAAAAAACGAAGACAGCATCGGAGCTTCGCCTCTGGTGGGAGACTACCACAACCGACGTAGCCAGCTTGACTTCCGAGTTCGGAATGGGATCGGGTATTTCCTGGTTACTATGACCGTCTTCAGAAACAAGGAGAAAGAGAGGTTTTTAAGCCTTTCGAAGCGCGCTGCGCAACTGTGCTTTCAGACCTCAAAAAACTAAACATTAATGACTTGTAATTCAGGAACTCTCAGAAAATCAGAATCGAGAGTAATAAAAGAAGATTTCTTAGCTATGCAAATAGAAGCGATAAATAAATCCATCTTTGACAACATTTCTCCTGTTTTTACCATCTGGGATTCGAGGCGCACACTTTCCAACGCAGATTCGTAATCAAACGAGAATAGAGCAAACCCTGCTAACAACTTTTTAAGCTTCTCCTGTTCTTCTCCAGAAGTTGGAAGCAGTAATTCATGTACACTAAACGTTGTTGTTCCATACGCTTCAGTGCTTTTCTCAAGGAATTGTTTGATTTTTTTTCCTCTCTGAGAACCATCTGCAATTTCAATAAGCGCCGAAGTATCAAGAAGAATCATATGCCCTCAGGCGCAGTTTTTCCGCCCTCTTGCGCGCGTCACGATCCGCTTGCATCCTCTGTTTTTTGAGGTTCTTCCTCAAATCGT
The DNA here is from genome assembly GCA_964554415.1 of Candidatus Woesearchaeota archaeon. Taxonomy (GTDB): domain Archaea; phylum Nanobdellota; class Nanobdellia; order Pacearchaeales; family GW2011-AR1; genus JAGVXD01. The sequence continues at coordinate 27,803 of CAZKON010000009.1, forward strand.
TCAAAGCCTTTGAACCTTTGAGTATTCCAAAGCATTTGTCAAGATGATTTCTATTTCCGCGAGTTACTTCTATGATGACTTCGCTGAAGCTTCTGTCCCTCTCTTTTATCCTTCTCAGCGCCTCATACGCTTCTTCAGTTATTGTGATTGTCTTGACTGCCATTATATGTATATGTTTGAACATAAACATACTTGTATTTAAGGCTTTCGGCAGTGTGTTTTTATAGGCCATGTACTTCAAAGAAAGATGAGATCTTTACTCTCAAAAAAACAGGCACATGAAGCCATAGGGGCTTTCTTCCGGCGTTCTTCATGGTCACCTGAAGAATTGAAAAAGCTCAAGCGTCGCGCCATGAAGTATCGGATTAGGCTCGGTGCGTATAGAAAATCCTTCTGTAAGACCTGCCTTCTGCCTTTGAAAGGAAGTATTCGAGTAACAAAGACGCATAAGACAGTTGTGTGCAAAACATGTGGTGTGTGCAACCGGCACGCAATAAAGAGAATTCCTAACCTCGTGCATTCCACCGTTCGCTTCGCTCTCTCCGCAGCAAGCTGCGGGGTATTGCACTCGGTTCAAGACGGAATTCTCTAATTACATTTTGTGCCGCAGCAAGCTGCGGAGTATTCAACTCAAAATGTAATAAAATAAATCTCATCTTTCCCATTTTAAATTCATTATTGCAACACAAAATAACTGTTAAGCCTTCTTGAACTTGGTAATCTCAGGCAACATTTCAGCATGTCCTAAGAGCGCCGCCCTGCAGCAATAGCGCTCCAAACCTAATTCATTCAATACTACACCTGCATCCTCTCCAGCATCTATGCGCTTCTTATATTCTTCCCAAAACTGCCCTATTGGCTTTCCGCACCCAAAGCATCT
>CAZKON010000010.1:0-28338 GCA_964554415.1 Candidatus Woesearchaeota archaeon
TCAGTCGAAAGCCAGACCGCAACATCATAGTTAGGATGTACAGATTTATCATCAAGAAGCATAAACACAATCTCTTCAGAATCAACAATTGTAAATCTTCCCTGAAATCCTTCAACGCTTCGAACTTCTGCAACCTTTGAGAATTCCCGTGCAATCTTCAGGTTTTCTTGTGAGATTGGGGCAGCAATACGGATAGTGACCCCGCGCTTCTTGGCTTTTTCAAGGGAAGGCAATAATATTTCGAGCTTTCTATTCAAACCTTCAGCCGTTGTCACAAGTGTAATTGTTTTCTCTGCAGAGCGAATCATCATATCCATGTGATTATACATGTTCTGTCTGCCTCTCAGGCTTCCGGATAAGTCAGATGGCTCAACAAATTTCACTCCATTCGTGTAAAGATTATTGAGTTCATTAAGAACTTCGTCATTTCTAAGCTTCTCAAGGCGCTTGCTTTTTTCCTGTGCATTGATAACCAGATTTTTCTTGACACGCTCAATTACCTCTTCAGGCTTCAGCGCAACAAACTTTATTGGCTTGCCAATCTTCATAACTATAAATCCTTTTTTCTCAAGGGACTCCAGAATGTCATAAGTTCTGCTTCTTGGCACATCAGATATATTGCTTAACTCGCCAGCAGTAGAAACGCCGCGGGAAAGAAGAGCTGTCCAGACACGAGCTTCATAAAGATTTAAATCAAATATCTTTCGAAGCCTGCTCAAAAATTCTTCTTTGATAATCATCCTGTGGTAATCACCCTCTATGCTATTTTTAGATTGAGATAGTATTTAAATCTTTTCAAGAGTACCCTCTGAAAATTACGAAAAACTAACTGCTATTTTTCTCTCTCGTATAGTAAATACAATTGCTTCATTTGGAGCTTTATCGTCGGTAAAAAATATTTTTTTTGAGTTTGTTCTCTCTTTTATTGTCTCTTTATGGCTTTCCAACATGCTCTGAAGAGCAGGCTCGCAATACACAACAAGATTAATAAGATCACCCTTTTTGAGCGAAGCATTTTTCCTCTCTGCTTGTATTTTTCTGGTTATTTCTCTGGCAAATCCCTCAGCCTCAAGAGCAGGAGTCATTTTAGTATCGAATTCAGCAGCAAGTTCTCTTCTTTTTCCGATGATAATTTTTTTCACATTAAGCTGGCGTGCAAGAATCTCCTGCAGTTCCTTTGAATTCTCACTGTCAAAAACAACATTTGCTCCGGATAGTATAACTGATGCGAGAGGCCAACGGAGCCCTATCTTTACTTTGTCTCTCTCAGCCAAGCCGATTTCTATTAGTTTCAATGTCTGTATAAATTGTTGTTCAAGTTTGTTGTCAATCTTTTTACTCTCTGCTTTAGGCCATTCAGAAAGATGCACAGATTCCTCTTCGGCAAAACCTTTTTTTCGTAAGTCCTGCCATATCGTCTCTGTCAGAAAAGGTATAAACGGTGCGGCAAGTTTTACGACAAGGATATATACTGCACGAAGTGTACTCTGTGCTTCCATGTCTCTCTCGGCAATTCTGTCTCTAACTAATTGTACATAACCTCTGCTTAGCTCGTTCACCCAGAAATTCTGAATAGCGCGCATTGCTTGGTGTGGATGCAGGTTTTCCAACTCTTTACTGACGTTTTTTACAAGTGAATGCACCTTGCTTATAATCCATTTGTCTTCTGTTATCTTTGAAGAAACACTCTTTCCTGCTTCAAGCAATTTATTCAGATTGTAAAGAATAAGAAGATTATTCATCGGCTCTTTTAGAACTGTGAATCCGAACCTAAGCTCCTGTGCAGGATCTTGCAGCATATAAAGTAAGCGTATCGTGTCTGCGCCTGCTCTATTAACAACGTCGTCGAACCAGACTGCATTGCCTTTGCTCTTATGCATCTCCTCGCCTTTCTCGTCTTTAACAGTTTCGTAACCAAATATGGCTTTAAATGGAGTTTTTCCTGTAAGAGTGACAGAAGCCCAGAGCAATGCATTAAACCATCCTCTAAATTGTCCTGGAATGCTTTCAGAAATAAGCTCAGCAGGAAACCATTCTTTCCAATACTTCTTGTCGTTTAAATAATTAAGAGTTGAAAATGGAACAATTCCAGCATCAAGCCAGGCATCTCCCACATCTTTAATTCTTGAAATCTCCTTCCCGCATATGCATTTAATCTTTATCTCGTCTATCCATGGCCTGTGAACTTCCGGAAGAGATTCTACTTTTTTCTTGTCAACTGCCTTATTTTTCAACTCCTCAATACTCCCAATCACTTCAATATTTCCGCACTCACACTCCCATATAGGTAAGGGCAGACCCCAATATCTTTTTCTTGAAATCAGCCAATCACCCATATTCTTCAGCCACTCTTCCTGTCTTTTCTTCCCATATTCAGGATACCAGTTTATTTTTTTGTTTTCACTCACTATCCCCTTTCTTATTTCCTCTGATTTTATATACCACTCATCAACCACCCGAAATACAAGCTCTTCCCCGCATCTCCAGCAATGAGGATATCTATGCCTTATACTTTTTATCTTATATACAAATCTTCTTTGCTCTAAATCAGAAATAACTTCCTTGTTAACTTGAGAATATTTTTTAAAACTAAAATTCTCAAATCCTTTCTTATACACTCCTGCTTCATCAAGGGGAGATATCGCAGGAAGATTTTCTTTCTTTCCTAAATCAAAGTCTTCTGCTCCGCATCCGGGGGCAATATGAACTATTCCGGTCCCTTCTTTTCCCGAAGCAAGCTCCCACAAAACAACTTTATGCGGAGAATTCTTTTGCTCCTCAAAACTCGCATAGGGCATAATATATTCCTCTCCTTCAAATTCTTTTCCTATTCTTTTATCAAGCACTTTGTAATTTCCTTCAATCTCAGAGAGTCTGGATTCGGCAATCCAATATTTGACTCCTTCATGTCGGGGATCGACGGAAACCCCAGCTTTTAAGCTGGGGTCGCTCCCCGAGCATCCAAAAAACGAGCGCCTCTGCCAAACCCCACTCCGCCGAAGGCGGATTTGCCCGAAGGGCAAACCTTCAGGGTGGGGTGGCGCATCGTTTTTTTGATTTTCAATTTTAACGTACTCTATATTAGGATTTAAAGCAATGGCTGCATTTACTGGAACTGTCCATGGAGTAGTGGTAAAGATTAGAAAGTATTCATCAGGATTTTTCTTTAAGGGAAACTGCATGAGGAGGGCAGTGTGCGTTACTTCTTTATACCCTTCAGTTACAATGTCATGTTTAGAACTAGCTGTCCCGCATCTCCAACACCAGGGAACAGAATCATTTCCTTTGTAAAGCCATCCTTTATCAGAATACTGTTTTATCAAATGCCAGTTATGTAAATTGTTTTTATCAGACATAGTATAATAACTATTTTCCCAATCCATCCACATACCTAATTTTTTCGACTGTTCGGTCTGAATTTTCGAAAACTTTTCCACTCTCTTCTTACACGCATTCACAAAATTCAAAATCCCAAACTTTTCAATATCTTCTTTGTTCTTCAAACCAAGCTCTTTCTCTTCCTCTCTCTCAACCCATAAACCCTGGCAGTCAAATCCATTCTGGAATCTCTGTTCGTATCCCTGCATCGCCTTAAATCTCTGAAACATATCTTTGTAAGTTCTTCCCAAAGCGTGATGAACGCCCATTGGATTGTTTGCAGTAATCGGCCCATCAATAAAACTCCATCTTTTCTTCCCTTCATTTTTCTTCCGCAACTTTTCAAAAATCTTTTTTTCTTCCCAGAATGCGAGAATTTCCTTTTCAGTTTCTTGTGGTTTATACATAGAAATCCTTCGTTGCATTGCTTTTTATACTTTACACTCAGACTTTTAACAGCGCCGTTTTTTAGCCAACTTCTTATCAAAACTTTTCCAATACGCAATGCCCGCAATGATACTTATCACCGTCCCTGTTCCGGCAGCCGCATACTCATGGGTAGAAAGAAATACAATCAAGATTGCAATTCCTGCAATTACAAGGATACAAAACCATTTCCTTCCGGAAATAAGCTCATCTCTGGAAAGCCAGGCAATCCAGAATCCTACAGGGAACGCAAGCATAATCAGCAGAAGTGCAAGAATACTCATCATTAATTCAAGAATTGTCTCTTCTATTTAAACATGCGGCTTGTCAATCCCGTCAATCGCTTTCGCAAGCTCAAAATCCTTCTCACTAAGTGCATGTTCGCTATGCGTAGTCAAAGTAAGCCTGACAGATGTGTGGTTTATTAAAATAGTTGGGTGATGCTGGTGTTTCTCGGCAATTTGTGCAACTTGGTTAACAAAGTCTATAGATTCTATAAAGCTTTCGAAAAGGTATTCTTTTACTAAATCAGTTGCACCTTCAATCGCCCAGCTATCAAGCTCTTGCATATATTGTTCAATACGTGCGAGTGGCAGAGGCATAATAAAATAAGGTGGATTTGATTAATAAGACTTTATGTATCGCATATATTACTATATAATAGTAACAATAGAAAGATTTAATTGTCTATAGCAAATAGCGCATTCAAGACGGAAGATATAAAAACTAAGTTAAAGTTTGCAGTTAAATGAGGTTGCAGGTAAAAAAATTCGAGGTTGATGCAGGCAGGCCAATAGCCTTTCTCTGTCATGAAGATGCAGGCGCAGCAGACATTAATGTTGGGGACAGAATTCAGGTAGCAAAAAATGGAGCAAAGATACAGGCGCGTGTGGATTTAGTTACAGGATTTCTCAAAAGGGGAGAAGTTGCACTTACTGATGATATACTTTCGTATCTCGCTGTAAAAACTGAAGAATATGTTGAAGTTACGCTCATGCCGGGTCCTCGAAGCGCAGTTTATATCGCCAAGAAGATGAATGGCAAACAGCTTTCAAAGAATGAGATTCAGATAATTATAGATGACATAATTAACAACGCTTTGACAGAGGCAGAAATATCTGAATTTATTGTAGGAGTGTATCGCAACGGCATGACTCATAGTGAGACAGTTTATCTGACCGAAGCTATGTACAACACAGGAAAAGTCCTTCGTTGGCATTCAAAATTGGTAGCTGACAAGCACTGCATCGGCGGAATTGCAGGAAACAGGACAACACCAATAGTCGTCTCAATATGCGCGGCAGCAGGTATTGTTATGCCTAAAACATCTTCACGGGCGATTACCTCTGCGGCAGGCACAGCAGATGTTATTGAGACGCTTTCACGCGTAGACTTTTCTGCCTCTGAACTGCAAAGAATAGTGAGGGAAAACAATGCCTGCCTTGCATGGGGTGGCTCTCTCGGTCTTGCGCCTGCAGATGATAAACTTATTCGTATAGAACGCATTCTCCGCCTCGATCCAGACTCGCAGTTGATTGCTTCAATACTTTCTAAGAAGATTGCTGCAGGAAGCACGCACATAGTTATTGACATTCCCTACGGAAATGGCGCTAAAGTAACAAAACAGCGCGGCATAATCCTAAGAGAAAAATTCCTTCGTGTTGCTCGGCACTTTGGATTGACAATGTGTGTGCTGCTTACAGATGGAAGTCAGCCCATAGGTAATGGAATTGGTCCTGTACTGGAAATGATGGATGTCTTAAAAGTGCTGCATCGCCGCGAATCTCCCAGAGACTTAGAGGAGAAATCTATCTATCTCGCAGGGGAAGTATTTGAACTTACGCATACTCAAAAAAAAGGCAAAGGCAGGGAATTAGCTAGATCTATTCTTGATTCAGGAAAAGCTGCCAAAAAATTTGAGGATATTATAGCCGCACAGGGTGCAACAAATAAGTCTTTAAAAGTTGCCAAACTTCATAAAACACTAAACGCGGCACGAAGTGGAATAATTCACCATATAGACAATATAGGTATAAACCGCATCGCTTCAATATTAGGTTGCCCTATTGACATAGGCGCAGGAATTTATCTTGAGCATCATACAGGATATTTAATACAAAAAGGCGAGAAGCTAATGACATTATATTCTGAATCTCATGAAAAGATGCGTGAAGCTCTGGCAGCTTATCATCTGACTTCTCCGATAATAATTAGTTATAGAAAATTGCGTTGATTTGAATAAGCTTTGCACGCAATTTTCTATCTGGATAATTGCAGAAAATGTACTCTAATTAATGCAATTGTCCATAGTCCTCTCTGGCAAAAATGCCTTTCATCAGCGAAAGGTATTTAACTGCTTTCAACAATAAGAAGATAGAATCGCATGGTGCTTAAAAAAGAGGAGTTAGCGTGGGCAGAGCGCTACTGGACAACAACAAATTATATTGCAGCTGCCGCAATTTATCTTAGAGACAATTTTCTTTTGGAAAAACCATTGCAAAAGAAAGACATTAAGGATGCATTGCTTGGACATTGGGGAACATGCCCTGGTATAAACTTTATCTATACTCATCTCAACCTTTTCGCCTTCAAGAAAAAACAGCAGATTTTATTGTTGGCTGGTCCAGGGCACGGATTCGCCGCGGTTCTTGCACACCTCTATCTTGAGGGCAGCTTGCAGAAATACTATCCTGATTTAACTCATGATGCAGAAGGTTTAGCTCGTGTTATTAAGTCATTTTGCTGGCCAGAAGGTTTTCCAAGCCATCTTAATCCAGGTGTGCCTGGTTGCATCCATGAAGGTGGAGAGCTTGGATACGCATTGGGCACTGCGTTCGGGGCAGCATTTGACAATTCGGATTTACTAGTTGCAGCAATTATCGGGGACGGTGAAGCAGAAACAGGACCTACTGCAACAGCATGGCATAGCATAAAATTTCTTAATGCATCAGGAGATGGTGCAGTGCTCCCAATCCTTCATCTCAACGGTTATAAAATAAACAGTCCAAGCATCTACGGTACAATGAGTGAGCAGGAATTGCGTAGTCTATTTATCGGATATGGTTACACTCCTCTTTTTGTTGGGACTTCGCATAATGAGATGGCAAGTGCGCTTGAGAAGTCACATGCCTTAATTCAAGAAATTAAGCAAAAGGCACGTCAGAAAAGAATTAAAGGGACGCCGAGCTGGCCAATGATTATTCTTAAAACTCCAAAAGGCTGGACAGGTATTAAAAAATATCAGGGCAAGCGTATAGAAGGCAGCTATCGCAGCCATCAGGTCCCAATTAAGGATGCAAAGACAAACCAGCATTCGCTAAAAGAAATAGAGCGCTGGCTGCGGGGGTATAATCCTCAAAAGCTTTTTCCACAGGGCAAAGTTGATGCATCGTTAATGCGTTTCGTGCCGCAGGGAGCAGCAAGCATTGGCGGAAACCCACATGCCATAGGCGGAGACAAAAGAATACAATTAAAATTACCTGATGCGCGCGCATATGCAGTCAAGCTCAAGAAACCAGGAGCACTAACTGCGAGCAGCACTGCAAATTTTGCGCAATATTTAACAGAAGTCATTGTGCAGAATTCTGCTGCGCGTAATTTCCGCATTATGAGCCCGGATGAATTAGCCAGCAATCGTCTTGATGCAGTTTTGCGCGTCACAAACCGTGCATATTCCTGGCCGCATTCTAGTGACGATGAGACTCTTTCCCCAGAAGGGAGAGTTATGGAAATGTTAAGCGAGCACACTCTCCAGTCATGGCTTCAAGGCTATGTCTTAACAGGCAGACATGGCATCTTTCCAAGTTACGAAGCTTTCTTGCCTATTGTTGATAGCATGGTAAGCCAATACCTCAAGTTTATCACGACAAGTCAGGAGTATCCTTGGCGTACTCCTGTCTCCGCGCTTAATTACATTCTTACTTCTGTCTGCTGGCGGCAGGACCATAATGGTTTCAGTCATCAGAACCCTGGATTTATCACAACATTACTAAACAAGGCACGTGAAGAACAGCTAGTGCGCATATATTTCCCTGCAGATGCAAATATGTTTCTTGTAGTTGGAGAGCACATATTGCAGAGCACGAATCGAGTTAATGTTGTGGTAGCAGACAAACAGATAATTTGTCAATGGCTAAATTATGATGAAGCAATTGAGCAAGCTAAGCATGGAGCAGGAATATGGAACTTTGCTAGCAATGTTAATCCGGATATTGTTCTGGCAGCATGTGGCGACTACCAAACTCAGGAAATGCTTGCAGCAATATCTTTTCTTAGGACTTCACTTCCAGAACTAAAGATAAGATTCGTGAATGTCAGCGAGTTAAATGTTTTGGGAGCAGAAGGTGTATACCCAAATGCGCTTTCAGAACTAGCATTCACTAAGCTTTTCACCTCAGACAAGGAAGTAATATTTGCATTTCACGGGTATCCCTCAGCAATTAAGCAGTTGTTGTTCGATCGTGTTAAAAATGTTGATTTGTCGCGCTTTACTATCAAGGGCTATATTGAAAGCGGTACAACGACAACTCCCTTTGATATGCTGGTCAGGAATGGTGTCAGCAGATATAATTTTATAATAGAAGCAGCAACGCGCGGCGCTAAACAAAAAAAAGCTATTGCAAGCAAGGCAGCTGAAGTTGTTTCTATATGCAGGAAGAAATTGGATGAACATCACGCGTACATTGTACGAGAAGGGCACGACCCTCGGGAAATAAATGACTGGCAATGGAAATAGTACCCTCATCATAAATGCGGGAAGCTCTAGTGTAAAATTTCGTCTTTATCATAATTCAGCAATGGCAGTCGATGGTGTTGTTGATGCAATCGGGAAGCACGCGCGTCTCTCGTTTGTAAAGAATAGCGTCTATCAAGAGGCGCGGGGTATTAGTGTAAATGCAAACAACTATACAGAAGCAGGCAATGAAATACTCCGGATGCTTGAAGTGTTTGTTTCCCTTGAAGAAATTAAATCCGTAGTGCACCGCGTAGTGCACGGAGGTTCGTATTCAGAACCGCAAAAAATTACTTCCAATGTTCTAAAGAATTTAGAACGCCTCGCCCCACTTGCCCCATTGCACCAGCCACAGAGCATAAACTTAATTCGCTTTTTTATGCAGAGGTTGAAAGCAGCTCATATCGCATGTTTCGACACGATGTTTCATGCAACGATGCCTGCACTTGCGGATACATACGCAATTCCTCGCGAACTAACACAAAAATATAAAATAAGGCGTTATGGATTCCATGGATTGTCACATGCTTCTCTGCTGCGTACAGCAGAACAGTGCGCAGGAAAAAAATATCAGAAGGTAATTACCTGTCAGCTCGGCAATGGCATTAGTCTTTGCGCAATAAAAGATGAAAAAAGCATAGACACGACAATGGGATTCACTCCTCTGGAAGGTCTGCCCATGGGCACTCGTTCAGGAAGCATTGACCCTGCAATAATTCCATTCATTTGCAAAAAAGAGAAAAAGACGCCGCAGCAGATTTTGTCTTTGCTTGAACATGAATCTGGATTGAAAGCATTATCCGGATTTAGGGATATCAGGGATTTGCTTGCTGGAGAAAAAAAAGGAGATGTTCGTTGTAAATTTGCTTTGGACTTTTTTACTTATCATATCCGCAAACAGATTGGAGCGTATGTCGCCGCGCTCAATGGTTTGGACTGTCTTATTTTAGGCGGAGGCATCTCGCGGGCGCCAAGAATGCGGCAGCGCATTCTTTCAGGATTGGAAACATTGGGCATTGTTGTAAACTCAAGAAAGTTCGCGCTTGAAGCTCCAGTTTGCATCAGCAATAGCAAAGTAGCTGTCTGGATTGTGGAGACAGATGAGCAGGGATATATGTATGAAGTTACGAAGGGCATGCGCTAATTCACATGAAAAGGATAGAAATCGTACTTGAACTCTTTTATGTTCAAAATAATCTCAAAATTTGATATGTTCCCCGCAAAATCTTCGCGAAATGCTTTGATGAATGATTCCAATTTCTGATAAGATATTAAACTCAAATCATCACCATCTTTAAATATCTCCTAGCCGTTGAAGAGACGAGGTAAAACATGAAAATATTCATTGATTCCGCAGATATTGAGGAAATCAGACAGGCAAAGAAATGGGGCATGCTGGATGGAGTAACTACAAACCCAAGCTTGATTAAAAAAGCAGTGGAAAAATTACACAAGCAAAAAAAGAAGATTAATATCAAGGAATATATCAGCCAATTTTTGCGCGAAGCAAAAGGAAAACCCGTGAGTTTGGAAGTAATTGGCACTAATTTCACAGATATGGTGCATGAAGGAATTCATTTATACCATCTTTTTAACCCAATTGCGCGCAACGTCTATATTAAAATTCCAGTTAATCCCTGCCTTGCAGATACGGGAAATTGTGATGTCGAGGAGCCTCACAAACCGCGCCCTTTAGGGCGGCGGCTCCTCGAGCATCCCAAAGTCTCAGACAAACCCCGCACTTTAGTGCGGGGTAAAACGCAAAGACTTTGTGATTCTGAAGGTATCAGGGCAATTCATGCTCTCGCGCAGCAAGGCATTCCTGTAAATTGCACTCTCATCTTCACTCCTGAACAAGCACTGCTCGCTGCAAAGGCAGGGGCAAAGATAGTAAGTCCATTTGTCGGAAGAGAAGACGATTACATTCGAGAGCTTAATAAATCTAAATTCAAGAAAGAAGATTATTTTCCTGCAGAAGGTATGAAAAAATTAAAAAAATGGAAAGATGATAATGGTATTGTCTCAGGTGTTGAACTTATTCGAGAGTGTAAGACTCTATTTGTTATACAAAAAGTAAAAGGATGTGAGATTCTTGCGGCGAGCATCAGAAACACGCGGCAATTTCGCGAAGTAGCGCTCGCAGGTGCAGAGATTGCTACTCTGCCTTTATCAGTGATGGAAAAATTACTTGAGCATCCGAAAACGCAGGAAGGCATGCGGCAATTTACAAAGGATATTGTGCCAGAATACGCTATGATTGCGGGATCTGCGAGGAAGAAGAAATGAAAGTAAAAATAGAGAAAATAACAACAAAAGGCAAAGCGCTCTTTCTGGCCTACGATCAGGGACTTGAGCATGGACCATCAAGAGATTTCAACGACGCGAATGTTAATCCATTATATATTTTAGATATCGCTAAACGCGGGAAATTCAACGCTGTTGTTTTTCAGAAAGGCATTGTTGAGAAATATCATGCAGAGATTAAAAAGAGTAAAGTGCCTCTGATTCTAAAGCTGAATGGAAAGACAAGTTTGTATAAAGGCGAGCCAATAGCGCGGCAGCTTTGCTCTGTGTCTGAAGCTCTGCACTTAGGAGCTTCTGCAGTTGGATACACAATTTATATCGGCAGCGAGCACGAGAGTGAGATGCTGGAGGAGTTTGAGAAGATAGAACAAGAAGCACACAGATATGGACTGCCTGTTGTAGTCTGGATTTATCCGCGCGGTGCAAATGTGAAAGAGGATGCAAACAGAGAGATGATTTCATATGCTGCGCGTACTGGCTTGGAAATCGGAGCAGATATTGTAAAACTCAAATACGGAGGCAATGCCGATGACTTACAATGGGCAGTGAAAGCAGCAGGACGATGCAAGGTCGTTGTCGCAGGAGGCATGAAAACAAGTGAATCAGATTTTCTGCAGTATGCAGGAAACATAATGCAAGCAGGCGCAGCAGGACTTGCAGTAGGAAGAAATGTCTGGCAGGCTGAAGAGCCGCTCAAGCTGGCAGAGAAACTAAGGAAGATTGTGTTTACTCCATATCAGAAGTGAAAAATCACCCTCTCAATTTAAAAACATAATCCTCCTCTTAAAATTATGAAGATAACACTCAGTGTATTTGAGCTTTCTCGCGGTTATGAATCCCGTGCACGAGAAGTTGTTGCAGGACTAGCGTGTGAACATGGATACGGAGCAGGTATTTCAGTCACACGGAAAAATAATATTGATATGTACAATGTGGAAGTGCACCGAGGAGAAATAACTGATGAATGTGCTCTGGTGAAAATTGTCGGAGAGCAGATTTGGACAGTTAAGTTCAGTGAGCTTATCGAGAGTGTGCTTCGTAAGAAAAGAATTGGATACAATCTTGGTAGATTTATTGATGAGCGAGATACTGCCTTAAAACGTATGGAAAAGTATATCTTCAATGGCAATATTGAGATTACATACACGCCAGTCGAGCCTTTTGATGTTACAAAAGTTTAACTGCGTGGAATGGATTAACGCTCGTAGAAATCCGCGGAATTTATTCCATGATGCTGTTAGTGCGGATTTCCTCGGCGCTCACAAAACCACGACAATCCTCGGTTAAAAACCCGAAGGGTTTTGTGACATTTCACGATTGAAAGCTTTATATATTCATGTTATCTTGCTCCAGAAATGGAAGAGGATAATTTGCTCGCATCCCGTAAGGAAAAGTTCGCAGTATTGTTCAAGAAGAAACACGGTGTGCTCGTGATTATAATGACTCTTTTGGCATATTTTGCCTTTTGGATTCGCACTCGCAATTTAGGCGGCTTGCGCGACGTCACAACAGGAGGATGGACTCTCGGTCCTGATCTTGACCCTTTCCTTTTTCTGCGCTGGGCAAAAGATATTGTCTCTCAGGGTTCTCTGATGGCAGTAGATACATTGCGTTATGTGCCAATACCTTATTATACAAGCGGAGAGCTTCCAGGAATCCCTTATCTGATAGCATGGTTCCATAAATTTGCAAGTCCATGGTGGACATCAACAGTTGAGCATTCTGCAGTTATCTTCCCTGCATTTATGTTTGCATTAACCGCAGTCGCGTTCTTTTTACTGGTGCGTATAGTCTTTATCAATCATCAGGGTGATAGAAAAGCCACACTTATCGCGACGCTCGCAACATTCTTCCTGATTGTTATACCTTCTCTCCTGCCGCGTACAGTAGCAGGCATCCCTGAAAAAGAGTCAGTAGGTTTCTTCCTTCTTTTCCTTTCTTTTTATGCATTTATTAAGGCATGGCGCGCTCAAACTCGCAAATCTGCTTGGCTCTGGGCATTCGTCGCAGGCGCGCTCACTGCAGCAATGAATCTTACTTGGGGCGGAGCCGCATATATTCTGTTTACGATTGCAGTTACTTCATTTTTAGGTTTTCTTCTTGGGCAGATGAATCACGTGCGCGCAGGTAATCTCACAATCTGGTATGTTTCAGCCATGCTCTTGACATTTCCATTCACAACCCGTTTTGGTGCAACATTTTTCGAATCACTGCGTAATTTCGGGCTTGCCACGCCTCAGCTCATAACTCTAACAACCATTGTTTCTTATGTTATCCTATTCCTGATATCCCGTGAAACGCCGCTGAAGAGGCTAGTTGAGCGAGTTCACTTTACCAGAAATCTTCCAAAACCCATGACTGCACTTATCATTGTTGCTTTGATAGCTCTTGTTATTACATTAATTTTGTTCGGGCCAAGTTTTATTACCAGCAAGATTTTTGAAATAAAAAACAATCTTATCAATCCAATTACTGATCGTCTTGGGGTAACTGTAGCTGAGAATCGCCAGCCATTTTTTGCAGAATGGGCAAATAGTTTCGGGCCAGTTGTCCAGGGAGTTCCCATACTATTTTGGCTATTTTTCATCGGTTCAATTGTTCTGTTTTATAATTTTGCAGGGACATTTGGTAGAAAAGATCAGCGCATACTAACTTTTGCGTACATCATTTTCCTCGTATCAATTATCTTTAGTAGGTATAGCCCTAACAGTACGTTAAACGGTACAAATACAATAAGTCTTTTGGTTTACATGGGGGGCTTTGTTGTTCTTTTGCTTGCAGCAGGTTACGTGTATTATCATCTGCATCACCGTCAGGAATTGTCCCGCTTACATCAGCTAGACATTGGACTTCTTCTTATTCTTATCCTATTTTTCCTGAGCATTGCTTCAGCGAGAGGAGCAGTTCGCCTTATCATGATGCTCGTGCCGCCAGCAGCGATGCTTATTGCATATCTTGCAGTGAGCACATTCACAGGAGTTCGACGCTCACAGGATGATCTTATGCGTTCTGTTGGGTGGATTTTAGTTGTTCTTGTACTTGGAGCAACATTATTTGCAGGAGTGAAGTTCTATGAAGAAACAAAGTCAGCGGCGCAGTCATATGTTCCAAGCGTTTATACTAATCAATGGCAAAAGGCAATGGCATGGGTTCGTGAAAATACTCGTGAGAATGCAGTTTTTGCCCATTGGTGGGATTATGGATACTGGGTACAATCAATAGGCAATCGTGCAACTATCGTAGATGGAGGAAACGCAATACCTTACTGGAATCATTTAGTGGGGCGTCATGTTCTTACAGGAAGAGACAAACAAACCGCATTGGAATTTCTTTATACGCACAAGGCAACACATCTTTTAATTGATTCTACAGACATCGGGAAATATGGTGCATTTTCAAGCATCGGCTCTGACGAGAATTACGACCGTCGCAGTTGGATTCCAACTCTTTCACGTGCGCGTATAGAAGAGGCAAAAAACCGGACAGTTATCTACTACCAAGGTGGTTTTGCTCTTGACCAGGACATTATATATCGCGATGAGAACGGAACAATAGAGCTTCCGGAAGGGAAAGCTGCTCTGGGCGCCGTGATTATTGAAGAGACAAGGAACGGCACGCTCTTTGGACAGCCACGAGGAATTTATATCTTCCAGAAGAACAGGAATACTGCGCAGGAACAATATACTCTTCCTTTGCGTTATGCCTATCATAACAATATACTCTATGATTACAATTCAGGCGTTGAAGCAGGTATCTTTACTTTGCCTGCGGTAAACCAGCAGGGAAGCATTGACCGAGGCGCAGGCCTTATGTACTTAAGCAACAAGACAGTACAGTCAAATCTCGCTCGGCTCTATCTTTACAAGGAAAATGAGCCTAACTTTGTGCTGGTTCATAGCGAAGATGATTATATAGTACAACAACTAAAGAGCGCCAAACTACTTTCCTTACAGGAGGATTTTGTGATTTATCAGGGATTGCGCGGGCCGATTCGCATCTGGGAAATAAATTATCCTCAAGGTATTAAAGATAATACTTCATATCTTGCTAAAGAATATCCTGAGAGTCTTAGGAAGGTGTGAAGATGAATGATTATATATTGTTGTTGCCAGTCATAGCGGCTTTTTTAGTTACATTTTTCTTGCTTCCTCCGTGGATAAGGCGCGCTCATCATGCAAATCTTGTCGGAAAAGACATGAACAAACCTTATGAGGTAAAAGTTGCAGAAGCAGGAGGAGTGACAGTAATTGCAGGCTTAGTAATTGGTACTCTTTGTTATATTGCGATAAAGACTTTTTATTTCAAACAGGCAGATAATGTCACAGAGATGCTGGCGCTCTTGAGCGTTATTCTTCTTGTATCATTTATTGGCATGATTGATGATTTGCTTGGCTGGAAAATAGGATTAAGCAAGCGCATCCGTCTCTTCCTTGTTCTGTTTGCGGCAATACCTCTTATAGTTATTAACGCGGGCTCTTCGCGGATATCTTTTCCCTTCCTTGCAGGGGTTGATATTGGTTATCTCTATCCTCTTCTTATTATACCTTTAGGGGTTGTAGGAGCCTCAACAACATTCAACTTTCTCGCCGGATACAACGGTCTTGAAGCCAGGCAGGGTATTCTTTTGCTCGGAGCTTTAGGGATTGCCACCGCAGCAACAGGAAGTACCTGGCTGACAGTTATCATTCTGTGCATGATTGCAGCACTTTTTGCATTCCTCATATTCAATTCTTATCCTGCTCAGGTATTTCCAGGTGATGTACTCACATATTCGCTTGGTGCTTTAATTGCAGGGATAGCTGTTCTGGGCAACATTGAGAAGTTTGCGCTCTTCATATTTATCCCAAATATTGTGGAGATTTTGCTTAAACTCCGAGGCGCTCTTCAGAAAGAATCGTTTGCCGCGCCTCAGAAAGATGGTTCATTAGCTTTACGTTATAATCGTATTTATGCTCTGGAACATTTGGCAATTTTAGTGCTCAGAAAATACAAGAATCGAGTTACTGAAAGCAACGTTGTACTCTTCATCAATGTTGTGCAGGTAATATTTATTATACTCGGTTTTGCATTCTTTTGGAAGGGAATATTCGGATGAATTTATGGAGAATTCGAATTAAGGGTAATATAATCAACCGAATTCTCCAGACAGAGAATTTGGTACAAAAAGTGAGTCAATTAACCAAATTCTCTGTAAACCGCACACTTCTCAAAGGCAGCATAATTTTGGTAATAACGTTTGGAATATTTAATGTTCTTAATTACTTTTATCATTTTTCCATGATTCGTTCACTGTCTTTAGCAGATTATGGGTTATTAGCGACATTATTTGCAATTATTTATATTGTAAGCATATTTGCCGAATCAATACAGACAATCTTGGCTAAATATTCTGCATCAGAAAATAATAGAGGGAAATTAAAAAATTTATTCAGGCGTTCAATAAAGAAAGCCGCTTCTTTTGCCGTCTTGCTGTTTGTCGTGTATATATTAGGTGCAGTATTGTTGAAGTTTGGTTCAATATTATTCGTCGCAAAATTTATAGGGCTTCCTCATGGAGCCAGACTCATACTTGAAAAATTAGGCAATCTCCCGCTTGGGCTTGTTATATTTAATGGAATAATCATACTGGGTGTATTTCTCTCAGCAGTAGGGCGGGGAATTATGCAGGGTAAGAAGATGTTCGGAAGGCTTGGCATGAGCATGATAATTGAGGGCATAATAAAACTGGTGTTGGGAGTCTTCTTCGTATATCTGGGCTGGAGGGTCTATGGAGCACTATTGGGTCCAATCATCGGGGCTTTTGTAGCATTTGCTTTTACGTTAATCTCACTGGCCCCTATCAGAAAAATGCAGGAAAAACACATCTCCACGCCAGAAATATACAAGTATTCATGGCCTGTTTTTATTACAACCCTTACGGTTTTAATATTTTATAACTTAGATATTATCATTGCTAATATCGTTTTTGACAGGGACACAGTAGGTCTTTATGCCATAACTGCACTAATTGCAAAAACTATTTTCTTTTTGACACAACCAATTAATAGGGCTATGTTCCCTCTTGCTGCAGAGCAGAAAGTAAAAAAAGAAAAGACTGACAGTTATAATGTGCTGGCGTGGGCGTTCATAACAATTTTCGTTTGTACAACCGTAATATTAGCGGTAATTTATCTGTTCCCAGAGCTTATCATCTTAATCGCGACAGGAAAGTCTCTGCCTTCAATAGAGTCCTTGCTTTTCTATGCAGCAATTGGCACATCCCTCCTCTCTTTTGCCAACACTTGGATACTCTATCAGCTTTCGCAGGGAAAAGTACGCCATGCTGCGCTATTTCCGATATTCTTAGTCGTTGAAGCTGTTCTGCTCTACACTTTCTCAGCAAATCTGCTGGAGTTTGTCCTTGCTTTTATGGCTTCTTCAGCGATTTTTCTCTGGGGTGCAGTTGTACTTCTAAAAGATTGAGTTTTGCGCCCAGTATGACATTCACATAAGTTATTCAAAGCTCCCTATACAAGTTTCAGACCAAACTCCTGCAATCGCCCGAAGTGTTTTTTGTTGTGTGTTAGCAGAGGCATATCATTTGTAATGCACGATGCAGCGATAAACATGTCTCTTGGCTCAATCAATAAACCAATTTGTTTTAGTTTCTTTAGAATTTCAGCAGCCAGTTTTGCGCTTTTTTCATCGAATGGGATTTTATATAAGTTATCAATCAGAATCTCTAGCCCTTCTTCGTGCTTTCCATACCAGACTTCAAATATGCTTACCAAAGTTGTATAGAATTCTTCTCCATATCCTGCGAGATCTTCTTGCGTAATTCCATCATTGTGCAGAATTTCAATGATAATATCTGTGTCTAAGCATATCTTTTTGACCATATTTTTAAGTATGCGCGCGCTTCTGCGACTTTTTGTTTGCTAACTCCCCCTTTTCCGAACGCACTAAGCACTGCTTCTTTATTGCTTCTTTTTTCTCATCTTTAGAAAATTTATAACGGATAGTTCTTGGCTTGGTTGATGTATCTCTCAAATCCCACTTGGTTCTATTCAATCTTCTCCACCAGTTTTTGAGAGTCCTAATGCAGAAATAATCGTCAAACTCTTCTCTTATCTTTATCTAGCAATCTGCATAGCTCAGACCTTTAATTTTCCACTTCAGAAATTCTCTTCTGACTATTTCTTTCTTCATTCATGCAAAGATAAATGAGAGATTAAATATTACTAGTGCAAAATGTCTGTGTCCTGCACAGGTTTTTGACGGCCATCGAGAACAGCGGTTCTCGAGGCTGAGAAACTCTCAGTTTCTGACGTTTTAAGGTGGAGTTGCTCCCCGACATAATACCTTTTATAAGTAGTAACAAATAGAAAGATTTAAATAGTCGAATTTATCTTGATTTATATGAATATGCTCACCACAGGGACCGATCCTTGGAAATATACTTGTAGCAAAACTCAAGAGATTGATCAGGCACTTGGAACAGATACATTTTTTCTTTCAGGGGAACAAGTCTATGCAGGCAGAGGTATTGTAGAAATATTTGGGACTCCTTTAGAAGTCCGCCAGTTAAGGTTGGGAAGAAAAAATTTTCAAGATCATATAAGCTATTTATTCACTAGAAGTTCGGGCTTAGCTGCTTTAGTAGAGAGTGGGTATAGTGTTTTTATACCTTGTAGTATCGACAACGTCGATAGTATTCTTGCTGGAGAACATTTTAAATTTATTACTGCAAATGTTGAAGAAGATGGAACAGGGCATGTTCAGAGTATTAACTCTCAATCTTTAGAGAATCATGTAGGGTTAGTGAAAGACCTTGTTATGTTGATGCCTCGAAAGAGAATTTCTGGAGTGGGTTCTGTTGATGTTCGCATTGGCAATGCAGTATTTCCACAGGTGAAATCGAGTAATCCTGATGATGAAGGGGTTGTCGAGATTGCTTCTATCTCTGGGAGAAGCATAGTCACTTATCACCCTGAAAAGAGCGAACCGCCTCAACCTCTATTTCAATTTGGTTCTGGAGGATGGTCGAACCCACTTAAAGTGAAAGTTGAAGCAGATAGATTATTTTTTGATGAACGCGATGAGCGTGAGCGACCTTATGGAAAATTGTGGCTCCTTGATTTTAAAAGAGAAGGTTACCAAGCAATTTTACTTTAAATAAATCCCCACTTGTTTCTGACATATAGAGAATTAGCATAATTGTGTTATGGATAACTGCATGGGATGGATGACTATGTTTGGCAGTTATCCATTAGAGAACTATGTACAAAATGTAATCTATCTTACGCAGTTCTCTATACCTCTCGTGGCTAATTTTCTAATGGACACTGAGAAAAATTTCATTTTTCGAGGATTAGGAAAACAAGGAGAACAATCAACCTAATTACCCATAAAGAGATGTCCCAAAGGTTTATATGCAATGCCTAAATTTCCATAATGTGAAACTATCTATTATCATGCCTATGTATAATGCACGGAATATACAGAAGAACGTTCAGGAAGCAGAGCAAAATATTGTCAGGCTTAAGATGCCGTATGAAATAATTGTTGTAGATGATGGAAGCACCAACGGATGTTTTGATGAAGCAATTAAACTGGCTGGAAGAAATATAAAGGTCGTGGGCTATAGGCAAAATCAGGGAAAGGGTAATGCAATAAAGTACGGCTTTAATTATGTTTCAGGCGAATATGTTGGATTTGTAGATAGCGGTAGGGATATTAACCCATATCAGCTGGGAAACTTTCTTAAGATTATGCATGATAGTTCGGCAGATATAGTCATAGGGAGCAAGAGGCATCCAGAGAGCAGTGTTTATTATCCTATTTCACGCAGATTGATGAGCCGTACATATCAGATAATTAATCATCTATTATTTAATCTCAATGTTCAGGATACGCAAGTTGGCTTGAAACTTTTTAAATATTCTATCCTAAAGAAGGTATTCCCTAAAATAGCAGTGAAAAGATTTGCATTTGACTTAGAGTTGCTCGTTATCGCAAAAAAGATGAAAGCGAGAATTATAGAAGCTCCTGTCACAATACGTTATAAATTTGGCAGCACGATAAATCTAAAATCAGTCTTTCAGGTTATGCTCGACACAGCCGCAATATTCTATCGCGACAGGATAATAAATTACTATGATTAAACGTGAAAAGAAGGATAAGATATCAATTATTATTCCTCTCCAGCATATAGATGATTATGTTCATGAAACACTCTCTCATCTCCTTAAACAGGAATATAAAAATTTTGAGATTATCTTGCTCCCAAATGAACCATTATCTAAAAACAACTTTGGAAAAAGAGTGAGAATATTCCCTACAGGAAACATTCAGCCTGCAGAAAAAAGAAATATCGGTGCAGGAAAAGCAACTGGAAATATTCTCTCTTTCATAGACGATGATGCATATCCTTCTGATAAATATTGGCTATCGCGGGCAGCAGCGTACTTCAAGTCATCTGCTTACATAGGAGCAGTAGGGGGACCAAATCTTACTCCTCCTAAAGATGGAACATTTCAGACAGTATGCGGGGAGGTACTGGCTTCAAATCTGTTCAGCGGTCCCTCAAGCCTAAGGTATAAGCGCGGCAAGGCTGGCCCCTACCATGACCTTCCAAGCTGCAATCTATTTGTCGATAAAAGAACATATAATAAAGTAAATGGTTTTTACCCTCATTTTTGGCCCGGGGAAGATACTAAATTGTGTGCAGATATTCTAAAATTAGGAAAGACTATATTTTACGATCCAGATATTGCAGTTTATCATCATCGGAGAAAAGGATGGGAGGGATACGTCAGGCAGACTTTCCGTTTCGGTCTCCATAGAGGTTATTTCATGAAAATCTTCCCGTACACTTCCTTGCGCCCCATATTCTTTATTCCCACGGTATTTGTAATATGGCTTTTCTTCGGAGCATGGTTAGGTTTAGTCCACCAGTTCTTCCTGTATTTCTATTTGGCAACACTCATACTTTATAGTGCACTAGTGATTACAGCTTCCACAAGTTCAAAGCACTTTTCCACTATTCCTCTTTTTGTAGTCATTGGTTTTGCGACGCATGTTGCGTATGGTATCGGAGTCATAGTCGGGCTCATCAAAAGTGTTGAGCAATCACAACTTAAACCAAAGCATGAAAGATAAAGAGATTTCCTAAGCCTTCGCTACATCAAGATTCTGGCAATTGAATCTTGAGTGCCGTCAAGGTTTGGAAAACCTTGAGGTCCCCACAGCAAGCTGATGGGGTATTACGCTCGGCTTCTAGACGGAAATCTCTAATTTCAAACTGGCGCAGCAAGCTGCGGGGTATTACACCCAGTTTGAAATAAAACTCAGAGTTTATAGATTATAAGAGTTGTTTGTTGTGGATTGCCCGGAGCAGAATATGCCTGCACAACAGTTAAATTATTCTTCTGCCCATATGAATAAACCCATTGAGGGGTAAATACCGGTTCAAACACTGATACAATGAAATAATTTGGATTAAATTCCTTTCGTGAAAGTTCAAAAAGTTCTTCAGAGAGCGCTTGACAGGATTCATTCTTGTTTGTTCCGCCGAGATTATCTATACATTTTGTTTCAGCAGGCATATAATGAACTTTATTTGCATGCCCTTCATTCCATCTTTCTGAATAATATTGGCTCTGGACAACAGAAGAAGTAATAACTCTCGCATCAGGATGGGTATTTTCTTTAAGCCACTCACCTGCCAGCTTAATCTCTTTATAGGAGTCTTTTTTTATCATAATTAAATTATTTACATGTGTCAGGTTCTGGTAGAGTCCGCCGAATAGTATTGTTCCTACAACAAGAATCGCAATTATTTTACTATATGGTCTGATGAGAGTATAAGTCCAATGAAGACCTTTTCCTGCAATAATAAACATGATGGGCATCATCATAAGCAGCCATCTGTCAGTTGATTCTCTTATTACTGCAATATAAAAGTACAGATGCACAAGCAGGAATATGAAAAGAAATACATCAGCATTAAACTTCGTTGTTTTCTGTTTGAATATTAAGTCTGCATACAGCAGGAGAGAATAGTACGAGACAATTCCAAGGATAAATGCAATCATCCAGAAAGTAAATGGCAGAGAAACAAAGAAAGATATGACTGACCATTCAATTGGGTCATCAACAGTAGCCCCAGATACTAAATAAAACTTTAGGGCATAAAAGTCGCTCATGATAAAATAGATTATATAAGGGGAGAGGAATAAAATAGTAAGACCAAGACCTTTCCAGATTGATTTATCTTTTATAACTCCTAATTTTTTTGTGAAAAGAAGAAATATGGCAATTGAGATTGGAACAAGAGCAAGCGGGAAGCGTGTTGAGAATGCCATCACTCCAAAGAACATAGCTACATACAATCCCCACGTTTTGTTTTTCTGCACATAATATTCCCAGAAGAAAAATACACATGCTAATCCAAAGAATAGCGATGGAATATCGGTCAGAACACGGTAAGTGTAAAATAGAGCAACCCAATAGACACTAATCATCGCTGCTGCGGCAAAACCCACTATTTTATTGTACATAGATACCCCCAGCCGATATGTTAAATAAACTACTCCAATGCTGGGCAGTAAAAGTGTAAAGAACCTGATAGACATCTCGCCAAGCCCAATCTTAAAGAATGAGAACAAGACAAAGGGATACAGAAGGGGTCGCAATCCGACAAAATGCGCATACCAATCTGGTCGAGGCATATCAAGAGACCAGATTTTTGCAAGAGAGAGATAGTCTCCTTCGTCCCACCAAATCGGCTGCTCGCCAACCTTAATGAAAAAGTAGAGGCGCACAATGATGGCAAAAACTAAGACTCCGACAAGAAGAATATTATCTTTCAGATACTTTTTAAGCGCTTTGCCTCTCTGCGCGGTATTGTGTTCGCCAGCTTGTCCATCTTCCATAGATGAAGTACAGGATTGTGCTTAAAAAACCTTTTCCTTTGCTGAACCTGATTCAAATTAAGGATTATAGCTAAGATTATTCGTTAGCAAAGTATATATAGAAAAAAAATGAGAGAATTACAACTAATTGCAAACTTTAAGAAAGATGAAGAACATTTTCTCAATAGACTTGGAATCATGGACACATTTTTATGAAGATTCGCTTAAAATAGAGAAATTCAGTTCAACAGAAAGGAAGAAGCTGGACAATGGCTATATAAAACAGGCAACCCGCGGCATACTCGACTTGCTTGATAAATACAAACAGAAAGCAACTTTCTTCATTGTTGCAGAGATATACGACTGGTATCCGGGTATTATTAAAAGCATCAGGAAGCGCGGGCATGAAATAGGATATCATACGCATACACATCTGGTTGTAAAAAACAACGAAATATTGGAGAAAGAGGATCCTCTTTCACAGAAGTACCTGCGGGCTTCCAAGCCAAAAGGCGTTAGTGCCCCTCTGATTTATCTCCGCGAAGATGCGATGGAGCTCCTTGAGAAACATGGATTCACTTATTCTTCATCTTCATATGATGATTATCATGTTGTGCGTTATGGCTCTGTAAGAGAAATACCTGTTTCAGCAATTTCATTGAGAAAACAGAAGTTCTCGCAAGAGCTACCAAAGCAGCTGACATTTAAGCTGTTAATGAACAGATTTCCTATAGGAGGCGGATTATCAATTGCACTTATTGGTTCTCAGACATCTAGATTTATCAGGAATCTGAACTTTCAGAGAAAACCCGCAATTTTATTTATACATCCTTGGCAGTTGTATCAGACAAGAAAGATTACTTCTTTAAAATACAAGTTAAATCTGCTGATGAGAAATCCTCTCTGTCTGCCTTATGTCAGAAATATAAATAAAGATATAGAAAAACTATTTAAATCTCACGAGTTTACATCATTTTACAACTATTTTGATGAACAGCAAAGACTATTGGGACAATAAAATAATCGAATGGGAGGATTCGCTTGAAAATTCGAAGAAAGTATCATTTATTGAATCATTGGCCTCAAAATTCAGGAAGCCTCTCAAAGTTAGGCGGGCAATGTGTTTTGAGCTATTAAAAAAATTCGGGAAAGGAAAGATAGTACTAGAACTAGGCTGCGGTTCAGGGTACTTTGCCATTAGTGTTTTGCAAAAAATAAGGCCTAAGAGGATAATTGGTATGGACCTCTCATCCAGCGCGATTCAACGCGCGAATAAATTGAAAAAAGACCTTAAGCTATCAGGGAAGATTGAGTTCATCGAAGGAGATACAACGCTTGCAAATCTGCCGAAAGCAGATATAATAATAGGCTTAGGATTTTTAGATTATCTCACAAAAGAGGAGATTCGGGCTTTGCTGAAGAAAATTAACAGCAAATATGTGATATTCACTTTCTCTGAAAGAAAATTTTCCTTAACAAGATATTTGCATATAGCTTATCTTATATCCCAAAACTGTCCCAAACATTATTACTACACAAAAGAAGAAATTGCCAGTCTTATCAAGGAGCGTTATAAAAACGTTAGGATAATAAGTGGCAGGAAGCTTATGTTTGGGTGCATAGCCCACAATCTGGACTGATTTATTTCAAACTGGGTGTAATACCCCGCAGCTTGCTGTTGGGATAAAGCTTAGAGCGTTTTTGGGAAGTAAAATTCTTAATATGGACAATTCGGTTGATTGTATTAATAGTTTTCCGAATTATCCAGATTCTCTATAAGAGCACAAAACGTTTAGTATGAGGAGATAATTATGGATTCTTGCCATAGGGTTTTTCACTTTTGTTCAACAGCCCGCATAACTTCTTCAGCAGAAATGCTCTTAACAAGTTCTTCATTATATTGGTCGCTTTTTTCGGGAAAGAATTCATATAATCTTGGCGAGATAATCTTCTTCCCCATTTCATACGTCTCCACTTCTGCAGGGCTTGTAACAAAAAATAATGCTACAGTCTTGACGTTAAGACCAAGCGCAACATGCAGTGAGAAACTATCACCAGACACAGAATAATCACATATACTGACCAGTGCCGCAAACTCATGTTTTGTGTTATTCGGGTTGTTTCTGTAAATTTCAACGCCTTCTTTCTTTAGCTCATCAACAAGGAGCGTATGCCTTTTCACTTCATTTGGACCGCCAAAAAGCAGAATAGTATATCCTTTCTTCTCTGCAAGAACAATAAATTCTTTTACACGCTCTTCGTGCCACGCCTTCGACGGCCACCTAGTTCCTGCGCCCATATGGATTCCTATAATCCGCTCGTCCTGTAACTGATGCATATCAATAAACTGTTGAGCAAAAGACTTGTCATCTTCATTCAAAACAAGGCTGCATCTCTCTTTTTTATAAGGAAGTTCGGCAACCTCAAACATCATTTCCTGATATGTCTTTGTATTCTTCTTCTTTAGCTCATCGTCAAACATCGTATTCAGGTAATACTCTGCCCCAGTATTGAATGCGGCGGGATATCCCCCATCATCTTTGAATCCATATTTTTTCTGAGCTTGCAACGCTTCGGCAAGTTCAAGCGCCTCTTCATCAACATCGAAATTATACAGCACGTCAAATTCTTCGTCTTCCAACTCTGCAACGTCTTCTAATTGAATAACTCTCTTGATGTAAGGCAATCCTTCCAACAACGTCGCGATATCACCTTTCGTAATCCACGCCATCTCTGCGCCCTTAAAGTTGTCATGCAGCGCCTTCGCTAACGGGAGCGTGCGCAGCACATCGCCATCCGCACCTAACTTAATCAGGCAAATCTTCATCTCTCTTCAACAAGAGAAGAGTTTTTAATGCTTGCGTATTTTATGCTCAAGGAGGTTTACCAGTTCTCTTTTAGAATAAGCTTCGCTGCAAGATTTATGTTTTCACTTTGTTTAATTTCTTCTTTCAAAGAATCTCTTAGTCTTTCCTTAAATCCAAGGACATTTAGACCACTTTCTACATACAATCTTGCCGCACGCCGTGCAAGTCCGCCCACAACAACTCTCCTCTGCTCAAGATATTCTTTATGGCCAGCGCATTCAGCAGATGGCCGCCCTTTACTTTTTGCTTCTCTACAGAGATGAAACCAAACCTCTTCATTTAAGAACTCCTGATAAGGCTCTCCCTGATAGCGCGTAATCTTTTGATTATCCATTTGCGCATTAAGAACACACCACTCCAGATATATCCTATGACCAACCATATCTGCAAGATTCTCACACAAGTGACCTTTTAGATATCTAGCAGATACATCTTCTTCAGAAGAGGGATAATTATTAAATGCTTCAATCAATTCTTTCCTATGCTCCGGAGAAGGAAAATAGGATATTGATCTGCCTGCTGCTAATCTATTTACAGAATCTACGAACTCTAAAATTTGACTCATCGTCTATATTCAAATCGTATGTTCTTTAAAAATCTTGTTCACTACTGCTTCTGTGTAATTTTTTGGCTTTGTAAGCATTACTGTCGCGTTCACAGAATGTTTCAGTCTGCTCCGAGCTTGATGATGCAGATGTTTATTTCAAATTGGGTTCAATACCCCGCAGCTTGCTGCGCCAGTTTGAAGTTAGAGACTGAGAGAATCTCCGATTCTCGAGGCCATCAGGAATTGACAATTCCTGAGGTATCCGTCTCGAAGCCGAGCGTAATACCCCATCAGCTTGCTGTGAGGATAGCGAAGGCTTAGGAAATCTCTTTATGTCTGTTAAAAAAGGAAGAGATTTTTAAGAGTATCTCTTACATTTTTGTAGTTCATCTGTACCAACACAATAGGTTCATGTGAACCAGCTTTGCGTGAGATTCATTTAGCTCTCGCAAAGATAGTTTCTATACGAACAATTATTCCATATCACACAGGAGATGACATTGGTCGCGGTCTTCTTCTGAAAATTATTAAGAAGGATTTAAAGATGCCTCGGGAAGAATTTGAGAAATACTTATAATCTCCATTGTATTTATTTCTCCATGCCACAAAAAGTCTACATCGCAGGCAAGCTCTGGACAGATGCAGAAAAAGCGCAGTTAGAGGCAATTGACAAGTTGTGCAAGCGTCTCGCTCTGCAAACCTTTCTTCCCCATCGCGATGTCGGATTCGCTCAGGGCGTGAAAGATGCAGAGAGAATTTTCAGGGGAGACATAACTGACGGTTTCAAAGATGTTGTACTTATTATCGCTTCGCTTGATGGTCTGCATGTCGGTGCAGGCACAGCGTGGGAGTTGGGATATGCGTATGCAAAGGGTATTCCAGCGATTGGTCTGAAAACGGATGAATCTCCTGCCGATGCTTTTGAGTATCTTTCTTCGATATTAATTGCAAGCATGCCAATTGTGAGTTCGATAGATGAGTTGGAGAAGAAGATTAAAGAAATAATGAGAAAATAATTATTGTTCAGAGGTTTCTCTTTTCCAGCGGAGGGGTTTATCGTTTATTCGCGAGACAGGTGTGGAAGTGGGACGAAGTGGGAAAGGCGAGGATTTGCTCTCAGCGATATAATTTGGGAAGAATTCTATTCATAAATATATATACTTTCTCAGCATATTCTTTATTGAGAACTTTACCGTAATAAGTAACAGAGTTTCTAAAATATCTCAGTTCATTAAGAAAAGCTACATCGTTTTCTCCAAATTCCAGTTCCAGAAGAAATGAGACTTCTGCTTCATGCGCATGCAATCCTGAGGAATTGTATCCCTTGAGAAAGAGTTTTGAGCGGATTAGCTCCATAATGATATCATAACAATCTTTAATAATTGAATTAGCATTTTTCTCATTTATCCCTATCTTTTCTATTCTCTCTTTAAGCCCTTCAAGAGTTGTATTTGCCTCTTCAATAAGAAATTGAGCCCGAGAAATATCTGGAGAAGCCTTTCTGACAATTCCTTCTTTTAAATATTCATGAAATCTTTTCGGCAGCCTCATAATGACACGCCACCATTAAGCAGTATTCCATTCAGGATATTTTCTAATAAATGTTTATGAATACCCTTAAATGAATCGTAAAAATTAATGGTAATTTCTCTTTCAAGAATTTTATTAAATTTCTTTAAATCTATATCTCTTTCTTTTACACAGATTATCGCAATATCCATGTCTGATTTAATAGTGTCCTCTCCTTTAGAATAACTTCCAAAAAGAATAATTGTGCCTCCCTGAAAATTTTCTCTTAAATAATCAACGAGACCAGATTCATACACTAACTTTAAATTTTCAATTCTCTTATATTCTATTGATTTTGGATTGTCTCTGTTGAGTTCAATAGAGAGAAGATTCATCTCTTTGGACTTTTCTACCTTAATGATACCTTCTTCTTTTAATTTTGGAAGAACATTTGAAACTGCAGTTGGAGTCTTTCCAGTTATCTTTGCTAGATTTCTAAGGCTAAGGTTTGTTCCGGCTTTTATACAGAGAATTCTTAAAATTTCTGCTTGCAGTTGTGTCCATTCAATAGCATATATGTTCATAATAATAGACACGCGTCTATTATTATTTATAAATCTTTTGTTTCTTTATTACATTTTGAGTTGAATACTCCACAGCTTGCTGCGGCTCAAAATGTAA
>CAZKON010000011.1:0-23955 GCA_964554415.1 Candidatus Woesearchaeota archaeon
AGATTCAATTGCCAGAATCTTGATGTAGCGAAGGCTTAGGAAATCTCTTTATTTCCATCTAACAATAATCTCATCAGTTCTTTCCCGAGGTTTAATGTCAACATTCTTTGCTTTTTCCTGAACACCGGCATAGAACATCAATTCTCCTGTATAAGCAATCATACCTGCGTTGTCAACCAAGAGTTCGCGTGCTGGGCAGAAGAACTTTGCCTTTCTTTCGGCGCACATTATCTTACACATTTCTTGCAGGCGGGAATTGCATGCTACTCCTCCTCCTAAGACAAGTTCTTGCTTATTTGTATGGGCGAGCGCTCTTTCTGCAGCTTCAACAAGCATGGTAAATGCTGTCTCCTGAAGTGAGAATGCAAGATCAGACAATGCTGTGCCTTTGTCAAAGAGCTGCTGCAGTTTCGTCTGCATGCCTGAAAAAGAAACGTCCATACCTTTGATGGAATAGGGCAGCTCAATATATTTTCCTTTTTTTGCTTCTTCTTCAACTCTGGGTCCTCCGGGGAAAGGGATACCAATGTACCGCGCAAACTTATCTATAAAATTTCCAACGCCAATGTCGAGAGTCTCCCCAAAAACTCTATATCTCTCTCCTGAATATGCTATTACCTGCGTATTTGCTCCTGAAACATAAAGCAGTACAGGGTCTTTCGCACCTTCGTTTTGTCCAATTTCCAGATGGGCAATGCAATGATTTACAGGTATGATTGGTACGTTAAGCTCGCGCGCTTTTGCCTGCGCAAATCTCAATCCTGCTAAGAGACAGGGAGCTAGACCAGGAGCATTTGAGAGCGCAATTGCTTTGATTTTCGTTTCATCTGTCTTCGCAGTAGCAAGTGCCTGCGTATAAAGAGAGAGTGCAGTCTGTGAATGGTGTTTAGCTGCTTCAATTGGCACAATCCCTCCTTTTTCAGGCTTGTACATATCGCGGATGTTGGCCAGAATTCTTCTTTTCTGAACAATTCCCACACCGAATGTATGTGCAGTACATTCAATACCGAGGATCATAATGAACTAAGCAACCACGTATTTATAAGTGTGACGAGTTGCAAAAGACGTTAAAATAGAAAAATAAAGAGAATTCCTAACCTCGTGCATCCCACCGTTCGCTTCGCTCTCTCCGCAGCAAGCTGCGGGGTATTGCACTCGGTTCAAGACGGAATTCTCTAATTACATTTTGAGCAGCAGCAAGCTGCGGAGTATTCAACTCAAAATGTAATAAAGATTAGTCAAACTAGAGATAATTTATCTCTTCTTCTTTCTTCCGCCGCGAGCCATCTTAGCCTCACATACGTTTCCCTTTCTATCTACGTAGTAAAGACAACCGGACTTTCGCTTCACAATATTCTTTGCGATAACTTTTCCCATTTGTAACACCTCCTTTTAGCTTCAGACTAAACTGATATAGTAATTTAGACGATGATGTATTTAAATCTTTCCTCTTCCGACGAAGATTTTAATAATTTTTTCATTTTTATTATTGCAGGGAATTTCAACAACACTCCTAAACTTTTTTTTAGGAGACTTTATCGTCGAGAAGGGTCTTATTATACGCCATTCAAAAACGCAGTTTTTTTCATCAAGCCAGAGCATCAAAAAAGGGAAAGAGACAAAAAAAGAATGAAATACAATTTTTGTGTCGTCTTTAAATGAGAAGAGCAGATTTCTAGTCGATTTTGTGCGAAACATTAGTCCTGTTAATTTTCCGAAAGGAGAGAGTTTTTTCACACCGAGGGAAATTTTTCTTTTTCTAAAAAAAATATTTGTTTTCATATGGGAAAGAACTTATGCTACTTTTTATATCTGTTGAACAACTGGAAATCTGATAACTTATTTCTGCTTAATAATTGCTAATTGGGCGTAAGAACATTTATAAACCGCTATTTCGGTAGACAATAATCCGATGACTATTTGAGGATACAAATTCTCAATGTCATTGAATAACGGAAAATATTATGGATTATTATAGCATTATAGAAAGGGCAAAGAAAACTGGTAAAGTAGACAAAGGAATAAATGAAGTAACGAAAGCCATTGAACTAGGAGTGGCTAAACTAGTAGTATATGCAAAAGATGTCGAACCAAAGGAGATTATTGCTCATATTCCATTGCTTTCTAAGGAAAAAGGTATTCCCTGTGTTGAAGTTGATTCTAAACAAAAACTGGGTCTTGCAGTTGGTATTGGCGTAAAAGCATCAGCTATTGCGATTATTGACGCAGGTGAAGCAAAAAGCGACATTGCCCATGTAAAGGCTGCAAAATAAAGTTCAGCATGGCAAAAAACGAACAACGCATTCGCGACAAAACACAGGAAGGCACTACAACAAAAACTAGGTTTATTACTGAGGAGCCCGTTAATGCACTAGTTGAACAAATTATAGGCCGCACTGGTGCGCGCGGCGAGATAATTCAAGTTAAAGCCAAGGTGCTTGACGGTCGCAACAAGGGAAGAAGTATGCGCCGTAATGTCAAAGGTACTATTCGCATAGGAGATTTACTCACTCTTCGGGAAACTGAAATTGAAGCACGCAAGATGAGAGGTTCGGAGGCAAAATAATGGTTAAATGTATGTATTGTGGTCGTGAAGAAGTTTTATTCAGGGGGATTCATTTAATTACAAATGAGGGTGTTGTTCAGTATCTTTGCTCAAGCAAATGCCGAAAAAATGCATTTAAACTTAAACGCGACAAACGAAAGTTAAAGTGGACAGAAGCATACCGTATTGCTTTGAAGAAAATGCGAGTTAAGGAAGAGGCGCGTGTTGCACAGGCATCTCAGGCAGCAAAAACACCAGAAGAGAAGCCTGCTAAGAATATAGTGAAAGACATAAATAATTGAGCAATATTGTATATCTTTCCCTTGATAGTCAAGGACACCCTGCTCAATTTTTAAAGTCCTTGACTATATTAAGATAGTAAAGAAGGTAAACTAGTTCTTAATCTAAATTTTTTTGCGATTCGAATTTAACGTTCAATATTTTACCGTCGATAAATACGTTTTACCGGCAGAAAGGTTTTTAAAGTAGGCGTTCTTTTCGATTGAGAAATAAGAGAAAAATGGTTGATAAAGAAGCAAGGTCAAAAGAGTATAAGGCAGAAAACATTCGTGTTCTGGAAGGTCTGGAAGGTGTGCGGCACAGACCTGCAATGTACATAGGAAGCACCAGCAAGACAGGTCTGCATCATCTGGTTTGGGAGATAGTAGATAATGCAGTTGATGAAGCAATGGGTGGATATTGCGATCTTATTGAAGTATTCATTAACAAAGACGGTAGTTTAACAGTAAAAGACAATGGAAGAGGGATCCCGGTAGACATGCATCCAGTTTATAAAAGACCTGCGTTAGAAGTCGCAGTCACCAAACTTCACGCAGGTGGGAAGTTTGATAAATCCAGTTACAAGGTTTCTGGAGGTCTTCATGGAGTAGGAATCAGCGTTGTTGCTGCGCTTTCTAAATTAATGAAAATACAGGTCAGGAAAGGCGGGAAAATTTATCAGCAGGAATATAAAATAGGCAAGCCTTTGTATGATATGAAGACTATTGGTGATTGTGAAAAAGAAGACAATGGAACAACGGTCATTTTCACTCCTGATGAAACAATCTTTTCTACGGTAAAATTTGATTTTTCAGTCTTAGAAAGCAGATTCAGAGAGATGGCATTCTTAAATAAGGGTTTAAAGATTATATTAGAAAATGAAGAAAATGGAAAAAAAGAAGTTTTCCACTATGAAGGAGGGCTTGTAGAATTTGTAAAATGGCTGAACAAATCCAAAGAGGAGATACATAAGCCGATTTATTTTGTAAAAGAGCAAGACAAACTTCAGGTAGAATGTGCAGTTCAGTATAACACTACATACTATGAAAACGTCCTTAGTTTTGTCAATACTATTAATACGGTAGAAGGCGGGACTCACGTTGTTGGTTTTAAGACTGCATTAACAAGAGCAATAAATGATTATGCAAATAAGAATAAACTAAATAAGGCCGAAAACCTTACTGGAGACGATGTCCGCGAAGGTCTCACTGCGGTTATTTCTGTGAAAGTTCCTGAACCTCAATTTGAAGGGCAGACAAAAACAAAACTTGGAAATGCCGAGATAAAGGGAATTGTTGATGCTATTGCAACAACTGCACTTACAATATTCTTTGAAGAAAATCCCACTATCGCCCGACGTATCGTTGATAAATCTATGGAGGCCCAGAAAGCAAGAAATGCCGCTAAGAAGGCAAAGGAATTAGTGCGAAGGAAAAATGCATTCAGCGTGGGCGGCTTGCCAGGCAAGCTTGCTGACTGCTCAAGCAATAAGATGGAAGAAAGTGAATTATATATTGTTGAAGGAGATTCTGCAGGAGGCAGTGCAAAACAAGCGCGCAATAAAGAGCATCAGGCAATTCTTCCAATTAAAGGTAAAATCCTTAATGTTGAAAAAGCAAATCCTATTAAAGTCTTCTCTCATGAAGAAATTGCAAATCTTATTACTGCCTCTGGCTGCGGTGTGGGGGAACAATTCGATGTCACCAAGCTCCGTTATGCAAAAATAATAATTATGACAGATGCAGATGTTGATGGAGCGCATATTCGCACTCTGTTATTAACTTTCTTCTTTAGATTTATGCCTAAACTTATAGAGCAAGGAAACATCTACATTGCGGTTCCTCCTTTATATAGAATTAGAAAGCGCGGCGACCATTATGTCTATTCTGACGAAGAACTAAAAAAACTTGTTTCTAAACTATCTGGGAATGTTGACGTGCAGCGTTTCAAAGGTCTAGGAGAAATGAATCCTGAACAATTATGGGAAACGGCCATGGACCCTAAGACACGCCTGCTCAAAAAAGTCACGATTGAAGATGCTGCTCAGGCAGATGAAGTCTTCTCAAAACTCATGGGCGACGATGTTGAGCCAAGAAAGCAGTTCATTGCAGAGCATGCGGCGGAGGCGCAGATTGATATTTGACTATGAAGACTAAATTTGCAAAAATAAATGATGTCGAAGAATTATCATCGTTGAGTAAGAAAGCACATCAAGAGTTTCGTTTTTGGACATATGAAAGTAAAGAAAAATTTCGAGAGATTATTAGTGATAAGAATAAGGGTGTTTATTATATAAAAGATATAGCTTATTTAGTATTTAATTATAATGTATTTGAGAGGAGGTTATGGATAGATCAGATTTTTGTCGTGAAGTCTTACAGGAAAAAAGGTATAGCCAGAGAATTAATTAAGAATCTTATTAAGAGATTTAAAAAAATTAAACATCTAAATATCGTTTTATTAACAGCTGATAGAAATTTGAATATTTTTAATCATATAGGGTTCAAGAAGACAATGAATTATATGGAGTATCAAAAATGAAAATAAATTCAACAAAAATAAAAAAGGCTGTAATAACAGCCCAATTGGAAGAGAACAAAGCCTCCACAGACTTTAACTTACTATGTAAGCCAAGCTATATAAACTTTTCTATCAATCAACACATTGCAGAGCATGCCCCAGACGCTCAATTGGAAGAGCAACGATCTAATAAATCGTGTCTCCACAGATTTCTGGGTTCGATTCCCAGCTGGGGCGGCTCTGCACTCTTTGGAGCCACTATAGGAGACAAGATGTATTAACATGACCTCCAACGAAAATAATAACAACGAAGACAAATTTGATGAAGAAATAAAGAAAGAAGAAATAGAACGTAGAGAAAAAGGTCAGATAGGAAACGAAAAAGGAGTCATCTCTGCGGAGATTGTTGAAGAAATGGAGCAGTCGTTCATTGACTACGCAATGTCAGTAATTGTTGATAGAGCATTGCCTAACGTTGAAGATGGATTGAAACCTGTACACAGAAGAATTCTATATGCGATGCACAGTATCGGCCTTGATGCCAGTAAACCCACAAAGAAATCGGCAACGGTTGTAGGAGAAGTCATCGGTAAATATCACCCGCATGGTGATGTTCCAGTCTACGAAGCCATGGTAAGAATGGCGCAAGACTTTTCACTGCGTTATCCTCTTGTCCACGGTCAAGGAAATTTTGGTTCAATGGACGGCGATAAACAGGCAGCGATGCGTTATACTGAAGCAAAACTCAGCAAGATATCTACCGAACTTCTTGCAGATATTGAAAAAGAGACAGTAACTATGCGCCCGAACTTTGACAATTCTCTCAAAGAGCCCGAGACACTGCCCGCAAAACTTCCTAATCTCCTGCTCAATGGTTCCACAGGTATCGCAGTGGGGATGGCTACCAATATCCCCCCCCACAATCTCACAGAAGTCGCAGACGCCGTCGTCGAATGCATCAATAAGCCAGATATTTCTATAGATGAACTTGCCGAAATTGTCCGCGGCCCCGACTTTCCCACAGGAGGTATCGTCATCGGCTCAGGAATAAAAGACATGTATAAAACAGGAAAGGGGAAACTAATTTTACGTGCCAAGCATACGATTGAAGAACATAAGGGGAGAGAATGGATTGTTATTACAGAAATTCCATATATGGTTAATAAGGCAGACCTTGTAAAAGAGATTGCTCGTCTTGCTACTGAGAAGAAACTTCCAGACGTTGCAGACTTAAGAGATGAGTCTGCAAAGGGCAAGGTAAGGATTGTTATTGAACTCAAAAAAGATGTAGACTCAAAATTCACGCTTAATAAACTCTACACGCTGACCAACATTCAAACGACATTTGATGCCAACATGCTGGCGCTCGTAGGCAAACAGCCTCGTGTTCTCAATCTCAAAGACATCATTACAGAATACATCAAATACCGTCAAGTTATTGTAAGAAAGAGAGGACAATTCGAGCTCAAAAAAGCAGAAGACCGTATAGAAATTGTCCAAGGTCTTCTTCTCGCCCTTAAAGACATTGATAAAATAGTAGAATTCATCAAGAAAGCAGAAAACACCCAAGTAGCCCATGAAGGACTCATAAAAAAATTCAGTCTTTCAGACCGACAGGCAAAGGCGGTCCTAGAAATCCGTCTTCAACAGCTCACACACCTTGAAGCGACGAAACTTAGGGATGAAGAAAAATTTCTCAAAGAAACTATCACTGAACTCAAGCACCTCTTAGGAGATGAGAAAGAAGTTCTAAAACTTATCAGAAAAGAACTGAATGAGATAAAGACAAAATATGGCGATGAAAGAAGAACGAGAGTTATGAAAAAAGTAAACGAGATAACTGAACAAGACCTCGTTGAGAAGAAAGATGTTGTTGTAATGATAAGTGAAGCCGGATACATTAAGAGAGTTGACGTTAAGGCGTATCGCGAGCAGAAACGCGGAGGTTCAGGTGTTTCTGGCGCTGAGCTCAAGGAGGAGGATTTTGTCCGGAAGCTTATTACCTGCTCAACACATGATTATATTTTGTTCTTCACAACAAACGGCAGAATATATTGGCTTAAGGCAAATGATGTTCCTGCAACAGAAAGAGCAGGCAAAGGCAAGGCGATTGTTAATGTTCTTAATCTCAGAGATGAAAAGATTGCAAATGTCCTCGCAATCAAAGACTTTGACACAGGATACCTTATGTTTGCGACAAAATTAGGCATGGTTAAGAAACTACCACTCAATGACGTCTCAAAGCCACGCAGCACAGGCGTTAGAATCATGAACCTCCCCGCAGATAATTCTGACGTGATTATTAACGTACGTCGCATTACAGACAAGCAAGAAGTCTTGCTAATCACCAAAAGAGGACAGGCAATTAGGTTTATCTCTGATGAGGTGCGCCCAATGGGGAGAGCAAGTTATGGGGTTAAAGGTGCTGAACTTGGAAGAGGCGATGAAGTCGTTTCTTTGGAAAGCCTCCCCTTGGACGGCAAAACTACGATTTTGACAGTGACTGTCCGCGGTTTTGGTAAACGTACAGCACTTGAAGAATACCGCAAGACTGCCAGAGGTGCAAAAGGTGTAATTAATCTCAACACTTCAGACAAGACTGGAGAAGTTATCGGCTCTTTGTCTGTGAACGATAAGGATTCTGTCATAGCTACGACAACTAAAGGCATGGTCATTCGTGTTTCCATGCGGGATTTACGCGTTATGGGAAGAGTAACACAGGGTGTTCACGTCGTGCGTATTAAAGAAGGAGATAAAGTTGCAGACATAGTCAAAGTGCCTGTTGCAGAAGGTCTTCCTCCCATAGAGCTGCAGACGCTGGATGAGGAATAAAATTTATGAGTATGATCAGGATTTACGGATAATGAGTAGATTTTTATACCTGATTGATATTTATTTTTCATGCAAATCAGAAAAAAGATTTTAGTAATATTTATAACTATCTTAATTCTTATTTTAATTGGAGTAATGATTATGAAAAATCTTGGAAATACAAATAATGAATCTACACATGTTCTGCTGACAACAACTCAGGGAGATATTATAATTGAACTTGACCCTGATATGCCAATTACTGCCGACAATTTTGAAACTCTTGTGAAGAAAGGATTTTATGATGGGGTTATATTCCATCGTGTTATTTCTGGATTCATGATTCAAGGAGGAGACCCAACTGGAACAGGTGCGGGCGGTCCGGGATATACTATTAAAGACGAGTTCTCTCCCGGAAATACAAATATGCGCGGTACAATCAGCATGGCAAATGCAGGACCAAATACTGGCGGCAGCCAGTTCTTTATCAATGTAGCTGACAATACTTTTCTTGATGGCAAACATCCTGTTTTTGGTAGTGTTATCAAGGGCATGGATGTGGTTGATTCAATCGTCAATACACCTAAAGATAATAACGACAGACCATTAAAAGAGGTAAAAATTATAAAAGCAAGTTTGCAGACATAGACAGAGATAAATCCTACTTAGTTTGCTTTTTCTATTTTCGGGCCTTGTGGCGTGTCAAAAATAGTAAATCCCTTTTCTTTAATACGCTGCCGAATAATATCTGCTTCCGCCCATAGTTTTGCTTTTCTTAGCCTTTCTCTAGCTTCAATAAGCTTCTGTACTTCTTCCGGAACATCAGAAACCTCTTCTTTCATTTTGGATACTCCGAGACCAAGAATCTCATCAAATTTCTCAAGCAAGGCAATTCTTTTTTCGCTTTCAAACGCAGAATCGTCAAGGACTTTCAGGAAAACCTGCAACGCTTCTGGAATATTTAAATCATCATTGATTGCTTGCGTAAAATCAGGTTCGTATTCCGCGCTTTTATCTTTTCCTTTATGCATTGTTGCTTTAATTTCAATAATTTTTCTTTTAATTCTTTCAAAAGCATTTTTTGCCGCATCTAAATTATCAAATGAAAATTGCAATGGCTTGCGATAATGCGTTAAAAGACAGAAATACCGATAATACATGGGATGATATCCCTGTTCTTGAAGAGAGGGAAGCGTAATAATATTCCCCTTCGATTTAGACATCTTCCCTTCTTTCATAGCAAGCATTCCTCCATGAATCCAATAATTTACAAATTTCTTTCCTGTAGCTGCTTCGCTTTGCGCAATTTCATTCGTATGGTGGGGAAACATCAGATCACTCCCACCCGTATGAATGTCAAAGTGCTCTCCCAAGTATTTCATACTCATAGCAGAACATTCTATATGCCATCCTGGCCTTCCTTTGCCAAGACTTGTCTCCCAAAAGACCCCTCCATCTTCAGAAGTATAAAATTTCCAAAGTGCAAAATCTTGCGCATGCTCTTTATCATATTCATCAGCTCTGACACGCGCCTTCTTGTTCTTTACCTTGCCAAGTTGCACAAGCTCACCATATCCTTTGAATTTTTCAATGGAAAAATAAATGCCGTCTTCTGTCCGATAAGCAACACCTTTTTTCAATAGTTTCTCAATCAGCACAACCATCAGATCAATACTTTCTGTCGCTCGAATAGTCTGACTCGGTTGTAAAATATGAAGTGCATCAAGATGCTCAAAGAAAATCCTTTCATAGTTTTGAGTAAACTCATGCAGAGAAACACTTTCTTTTTGACTGCTTCGAATCGTCTTATCATCAACATCAGTAATATTCATGACTAAAGTGACCTCATATCCCTCATAGTTTAAGACTCTTCTCAAAAGATCACCTAAAAGCATACTGCGCAAGTTCCCAAGATGGGCAACTCCATATACAGTAGGCCCGCACGTATACATTCCTACGTTGCCTTTCTTAATCGGCTTAAACTTTTCTTTCTTCCTAGTAAGAGAATTATACAAGTATAGCTTCTCCACATTTTTCTCAGGGCTCATATCACTAGAAGTGAAAGCAATAGTTTAATTACTTTATCAATATCAACTTTATGTTGTTCATAAAAGCCTAAATCTATCATTTCCCCATAATAATTAAGGCGATTTCTCAAAAAGCTAAGGCGGGAAATAAAGTATGCTTCTGCCTCATAGGATTTATAATTTTTTAAGAAAAATGAAATCAAACATTGATGATTTGAAGAACGCATGCCATGTGATAGCAAGATCGCGCTGAGAAGTTCTTTAATAGCTTCATAATATCCTTCAATAATGAATGAAACGTTCTCGGAAGTGATTGACTGGAATGAAAGATGTGTGAGGCGCGCATTTGCCGTTTTGACTACTGATTGTATCTTCGCAGGGTCGCGTTCTACTTTTTTGATGTACTGTGCTTCACAAACATGCCATGGCATGAGTTCAAGTGGCATAGTTCAAATATCCTGAAAGTTTAATTCCATTCACAATTGAAAGTTTAAGTTCCTTTGGCAGTTCACACAAGCGTGGTTTCATAACAATATGAATGCGATGTCCCAACGTCTTTTCGAAAGGTGCAAGATTAATCTTTTGTTCTGCTGCCTCGACAAACAGATCGATATCACTTTCAACATCATATTCTCCTTTCCGTACGCTGCCGAAAAGAACAATAACCCCGGGCTTAAGCTTCTCTTCAAGAAAATTAGTGAGCCCGCTTTCAAATAAAAGGTTAATCATGAAGGCTGTCTTGCACCACCGGGTATTGGTATTCTCAATGAACTGATAATTTTTGTCGATTAGATTCTCTTTTTGAAGATGTACAAGATATCTGGCAAGTGTAGAAAGAGGAACATGTGTTTTGGCTACAATCTGTCTCAAAGTAAAGCGCTCACGAGGATATTCAAATACAAGCCTTAAGAGTTTATTCCACTTTTGGTTTTTCTGTTCCATATTTGGATTATATATTCCACTTTTGGTTTTTAAATGTTTCGCCTCGGTCGCTCTGCTTTCTCATGTCGGGAACCGATGGAAACCACACCACTTCAAGAATGTCAAGAACGTTTCGTTCTTGAGCACACTCAAGAATTCTGGAAATTCTTGATGTCTGCGATTCTTGACTGCCATCAAGGACGTGAGTCCTTGATGGCTGAGAAACTCTCCGAGTTTCGAGGCGCTCAGAAACTTTTAGTTTCTGACGTTCAAGCCGCAATATTTTGTTTACTCTTCATAGGGGTGACAGATAGAAAGATTTAAATATTCTAAATACGAAAGAAAAATATTGTTAGTATAGAAGATATAACACAAGAATCACGGGTACAAGAAAAAAAAGCTTCACGATTAGAGGTAATAACCTCTGGTGCTTTAGGGGCGCTTGGCGGAGCAACATTGTTTGGAGCTATTTTGTATGATCCGGTAAATGCTGCTGCTGCTGGTGCTGTTGCTGTTGCTGTTGCTGTTGCTGCTGGTCTGTATCTTAGTGATAAATCAAAAGCCATCAGAAATCAGTTAACAAAATTATATGGCACGAGAGCGTTGATTGCAACACTTGCAACAGGAGTCGGCTATTCCATTGGGGCAAACAAAAATAGTATTCGTTCTGTCAAGCCATTTATGGTCGGAGAAGAGCGCGGCATTGTCATTGAACAAGGGCGGAAAGATAAAAGCATCTACATAGAGCGCGACGGAACAAACTATGTCGCTCTCCCTGAAGCGGCGCAGCAGGAGCTCAAGGCAGTTACATCTTCTTACGCAACAAAAGAAAAGGAAATAGAGACGCGCTATGATGAGATTTTGCGCGCAGCCAGTCCAACGAACAAGCTGGAGACAGAGAAACGATAAATTCTTCAAGTACCCTGCTAATTTAAATACCCCATTTCCATGGCAGCTTCTTCCCGAGAAGCAGTTCATAAAAAGGCACGACTTCTACCGTGCTGTTATTAAGTGAAATTTTCCGTTGCTCCTGATAGCTCGCCACATACCCTTTTTGTATTGAGAATTTTCTCATAAACTTTGCCAAAGAATCAGTTTCTATCTTGCCATATTTTATTTCTATGGGAACAATACTTTTGCCCGCGTCATCTGTGAGAATGATATCTACTTCGTTTTTCATTGAATCTCGGTAAAAAAATTCAGCATTAAGTGCGTGCGCGAGAGCCCCTTCAAAAATGAACGGCATTTGTTCACTGCTCAAAAGTGATGGAAGGAAAATCGTCGGATAGAACTTTTTTGCTTTTTTCTCAGTTTTTCTCACGTTGCGCGAGAAATTGTAGAGTTTCCTGATGAGAAATGCGCTCTCAAGATAAGAAAGATACGTACTGACGGTCTGGCGTGATGCGCTGAAGTCGCGCGCGAGGTTATTAATCTCAAGAATCTGGCCCGGCTCGTAAAGGATAACACGCAGGAGCCGTGAAAGCAGATTGACATCTTCAATCCCGAAAATCTCAGGAATATCTTTATAGATTATTTTCTCAATAACATTTTCTTTTATATACTTCTCAGCGGTTTCTGCATCTTCTTCGATAATTTCCGGAAAGCCGTTGGAAATAAGGTAACTACGAAAAAGCCTTAGAATTTCAGCCTGATGAATTGTAAGCGGACCTTGCAGCGGGCGTTCTTTGAAAGCAAGAAATTCTGGAAACGAGAGCTGCCGAAGATGGAATTCGTAGAATCTTCCTACAAGGCTTTCCCGCGATTTCTTACGGATAAACAGTGATTCAGAGCCAGAAAAGAAAAACTTGATATTGGGATAGATATCATAGAAGCGTTTGAGTTGCTCTTCCCAGCCCTCAAGTTTCTGGATCTCGTCAAAAAAGAAAAGAACGCACTCTTTTTCAATGTCTTTGGGATAAAGCGCAAGATAGGCGTCCATGAGCTGCCTGAGCGTGATGTCTTTCATGTCGTCAAAAGAGAAATAAACAATATTCTCCCGGGGAACTGTCTTGAGTGAATCTTCAATGAGCCTGAGTAGAAGCGTTGTTTTCCCAACGCGCCGCAATCCTATGAGTGCGACCATCTGCCGTTTTGGAACAAACTTCTGGATAGCATCATACAGGGCACGGTGTTTCCATTCTACGTGAAAAGGGCCACGCCACCATTTATTGCCCTCGCTCAAAGCACGCTGAAGCATCATTAAATTCTGCATTTTATACTTAACATATTATTTATTTTATGTTAATCATGAGAGGCGTTTTATTTAAACCTTTCGCTTCTTCTGTTTTCTCTTTTTAGAGGTAACAATAGAAAGGTTTAAATATTCTAAATACGAAAGAAAAATATGGTTAGTATAGAAGATATAACACAAGAATCACGGTACAAGAAAAAAAAGCTTCGCGATTAGAGTTAATTACTTTTGGTGCTATAGGGGTGCTTAGCGGAGTAGCATTATCGGGGGCTATTTTGTATGATACATTAAGTGCTGCTGCTGCTGG
Organism: Candidatus Woesearchaeota archaeon; assembly: GCA_964554415.1. Classification (GTDB taxonomy): domain Archaea; phylum Nanobdellota; class Nanobdellia; order Pacearchaeales; family GW2011-AR1; genus JAGVXD01. The sequence goes on from CAZKON010000011.1 coordinate 13,602, forward strand.
TTCTGTTGTTGGTGCTGCTGCTGCTGGTCTGTATCTTAGTGATAAGCCAAAAGCCATCAGAAATCAGTTAACAAAATTATATGGCACGAGCGCGTTGATTGCAACACTTGCAACAGGAGTCGGCTATTCCATTGGGGCAAACAAAAATAGTATTCGTTCTGTCAAGCCATTTAATGTTGGAGAAGAGCGCGGCATTGTCATTGAGCAAGGGCGGAAAGATAAAAGCATTTACATAGAGAGCGGGCAAACAAACTATGTCTCGCTTCCTGAAGCGATGCAGCAGGAGTTCAAGGCAATCACTTCGTCTTACACAACAACAAAAGAAAAGGAAATACAGACGCGCTATGATGAGATTTTGCGCGCTGCCAGTCCAACGAACAAGATGGAAACAGGGAAACGGTAGTTCTCAGGTATCCCTCAATCGCTATAAATCCCCAGCATCCATAAGTTCAAGAGCGCTCTGAATGCCTTGTTTATCAGGCACAAAGAGAATTTTACGGGGTGCATCAATTTTGTTCATTATCTCTTCACTTTTTTGTATATCTTCTGAGCGCAACGCGCCCCATTTTACTTCTAACGCGATCTCTGGTTTCTTGAATTTAAGAAGACAGCCATCAACATCGTAATCTGCGGCTTCGATAATACTCTCCCGCAATCCGTGCTGCTCTGCAAGTGCTTCACGAACCTGATCCTCTATGAGGCGCGGTATCATCTCACTCACTAGCGGCAACACTTCCTTCTCGGTAATTGAACGCTCTGAAAGGTTATATTTCTCATCAGTATAATAATAAAGTTTCGCAAGAGGAGAAACATGCTTATAGACAAATCGTTTCTTATTGAAAATCTCAATTCTTTTTACAATACCGAACGAAAGCAGATTATTCAAATACTGCTGTGGTATGCTGGGGTCGTCTTTCGCAATAAGCTTTTTAGAGAAGAGATAATTACTAATCTCACTAGAAGTAATCTTCCCAGTAGCGATGCTACGAAGAATTCCTTCATACACGCCGGAAATCTCTCGTGCCTCTTCTGCAAAGATCTCTCCAACCAATGCGGGAATTGTCTTGAGCGAGTGTATAATTACCGAAGCAAAAATCTGGCGAGGATGCATTTTCTCGTCAGCATAATCAACTGCGAGCGGCTCGCGCAATAAAAGCGCAAGCTCGAGCCGCTCTTTCTTTGTAAGCATGAGGTTTTGTACTGCTCGAAGAGTGTCGCGCAATCGTATCAACCCAAGAGGAACTTCTGCAAACAATCCTAACAAAGCAGATTTACTCGAAAGCAGTTTCTTTGAAAGGAAAAGTGTTGAGGAGATGAGAATCAACTTTCCCTGCTTCTTCAGCGCATGCAACGTATCGAAAAAATCCTGCCCTAAACGGTGAAATTCGTCTACAACAACAGTTTTTTCAGCAGCGAGTGAACGCTTCAGGATTTCAAGAAAGGTCTCGTAACCAATAGAAGCGTTCTCTTTATCGAGAATACTCTTGTTCGTTTTCACGAAAAAATACTCATCGAACGGCACAAATTGCTGTACCAAAAACGTCTTGCCTGTCTTGCGCCTACCATAAATAAGTGTCCACTTCTTGCTCTCTCTAATTCTCTTCACATCGTACGGTCTTTCTATAATCATTATTTGTATAATACCCATTATAGTTATTAAATCTTTCGCCTTCTTCTGTTTCCTCTTTATAGGGGTGACAGATAGAAAGGTTTAAATATAAATTATCATCATGAATTTATATGCATATAAAAATAATGGGGCGAGAAAAAGCACTCGCTCATGTGCCTCAAGAGAAAACATATGGAATTCGTATCGGCTTTAGCGGTTCTTTTAGCGAAAGATGCAATGCTGAAGAATTCCAAAGGTTAGAGAATCATCCCTTGTATGTTCCTCATGTGTATCACTTTGATGATGTCGAGCCATCAACGTGCGAGGCATATGAACTCCCAATCACGAAAGAAATAGCAGTAAAAATAATTCGTGATTTTGAAAAAAGAAAAGAAGACTGCTTTACATTGTTGGTCCATTGCGAGGAGGGGCAAAGCAGAAGCCCTGCAGTTGCTATGGCTTTAAATCACATCTTTAAGTTGGAATATTCAAATAGAGAGCTTGCAGCGAAATATCCTCGATTTAACATTCATGTCGTACAAACGATAGTAGAAGCTGGAAGAGAAAGAGGCTATTGCGATTGAAGTCGTTTGTCTTTTTGATACCCTCTTACTTTATATACCCTTGATTCCATCCTCTTCTGTACTGAAAACAGTAATACTCACGAATTAACGTGTGTTCGAGAACAAAGCTGCCCCGCAGACTTCTTGTTCTCCCCGTGCAGGGCACGCGCATAGCGTTCAAAGACGCATTATCAGAACAATGGAACAATTAGAATCATTTAAGAAACTTGGTTTGAAAGAGCAGTTGCTAAAAGCAGTTGAAACTCTGCACTTTGAAATCCCAACAGAGATTCAAGAGAAGGCTATTCCTTTGGCTTTAGCCGGGAGAGATATTATTGGCAGCGCAGCCACTGGCTCTGGAAAGACACTTGCCTTTGGAGCTAGCATAATTCAGAATCTGCCAAGAAACCATGGGGTTCTTGCGCTCGTTATCACACCAACCCGAGAGCTTGCGGAACAAGTTGGAAGGAACTTGATTAATTTTTCCAGATTTAACCGCCTGAAAGTCGCGATAGTCTACGGTGGTGTTGGGATTGGTCCACAAGTTGGTGAAATCAGTCATGCTGATGTTGTTGTTGGAACACCTGGTCGTCTCTTAGATCATCTTGAACGTGGCACTCTTTCTCTTTCCGCAGTAAAATCTCTTGTTTTGGACGAGGCTGACCGCATGCTAGACATGGGCTTCATAGAAGATGTCAACAAGATTATTTCTCTCTGCCCAAAAGAAAGACAGACATTTTTATTTTCAGCAACAATTACACCAGACATATCTATTATGGCAAAACGCTATATGCACGACCCTGTAGAAGTATCAGTAGAAAATTATGTTGATGCCAGCAAACTACAGCAAACATTTTATGACATCCCGCAGAACCTTAAGTTCTCCCTTTTGGTGCACTTGCTGAAAAATGAGCAGACTAATTTAGTTATGGTCTTCTGCAACACACGTCGTAACACTGACTTTGTTGCACATAATCTCCAAAAAGAAGGAGTTGAGGCTACTGCAATCCATGGCGGATTAACACAGGCAAGGAGAAACAAGATTATGGAACATTTCCATTCAGGGAGAGTTGTTGTACTTGTCTGCACAGATGTGGCGGCTCGCGGCCTGGATATTAAGAACGTATCCCATGTATATAATTATGATATCCCCCCGAGCAGTAAGGAATATATCCATAGAATAGGCAGAACAGCGCGCGCGGGTAAAGAAGGGAAAGCGATTAGTATTGTCGCCCAAAGAGATTATGATAATTTTCGTCAGGTATTGCGTGATGATTCGCTCAAACTGACGCAGGAACAGCTGCCGCAGGATGTGAAACCGCTGCGCGTTTCATTGCAATACAGAGAGCGCAGAGAAGGGCGCTTCGGTGACAGAGAAAGCAAGGGATTTGAAAGACGTGGCGGCTCGCGCTTCGGCGAGAGAAGAAGCTTTGGCAGACAAGGCAGAAGTTCCGGAGCTCATTCAGGAGAACGTCAGAGATTTGGTGAGCGCCGCGGAAACGGAGGTAGAGGATTCTCAAGACGTGATGATAGAGGCGGCAGAGACAATAGTCAAGGAGGCTTTGGAAGGAGATCATTCGGTGGAGGAAGAAGTTATGGTAAAAACTACCATGTAGGACACAGAAGCTTTGGAGGACATTCCAGAGGATTCAGCAGTGAGCGTGGGATATTACGAGGATTAGGTTCTAGCAGGGGGAGATCGTACGGCCGCAGATAGTATATGGCTCTGTAAGGTGATATTTACAGGTCATTCTTCATCGATCTTCCCGACTTCTTCCATGACCTCAGTATAAAGTTGAACAGACATAATTCGCACTGATAGAACAACGGAATAATTACAAAAGTAACAATAGAATATTATACTTGTAATACTAACATTTAAATAGTTTATTACTTTAGTAACAATAGAATATTACTAACGTAACTATGAAAATAGAAGAGCACCAAAAGGCATACCACGAGCATCTCGCACATATCAAGCGGGCAATAGACGAAGGCCTGGAGGAAAATCAGAGAAATATCGGCTTCAATGTTTCGCAAGGAGCGACCGAGCTTTTTGTAATCTATTTGCACAGTCTGAATGTCATTCAAGGTTCCGGAGACCAACTTGATCATCGCATGTTCAAAAGCAAAAGTCTTCTGAACAAGCGATTGCCGCAGCAATTTCCGGAAAAAGAAGAAATCCTCAAACTCATGCGTGAAATCGAGCAAGAGCGGAATGTGCTTTGCTACGGCGCTCGCAAGCCAAAGGAGCGCATAGAAAAGATAATACAAACATTCAATAAACTGCGTGAAATCGTTAATCGGAGGCTTAAAGATGCAGCGCGAGAAGAATAACAGAGAGTTTATTGTCTATGCTATGGATTTTGCATCATATCTGATTTCAAAAGTCGCAGGTATCGATCGCATTATCCTTCACGGCTCTATCGCACGCGGCGATTTTGACGATAAGTCAGATGTTGATTTATTCATTGACACAAGAGAGAAGAAAATTGAGAAACAGATTAAGAAAACAGAAGAGAATTATCTCAAAACAGATACATACAAACGCTGGTCACTCAAAGGATATGCGTATCCATTCTCGCCCATTATCGGCAAGCTCGACAGTTCTGAATGGAAGGATTTAAGGCGCGCCATTGCTAATACAGGTATAATACTTTACGGAAAATATAGTGCAAGCGCTGAAAAAACACACCAGTACGTGCTTATTTCCTTCGAGAGCATCAAGCCAGAATCAAAACGCATCGCACTATATCGAAAACTCTTCGGCTTCACGCAGGGAAAAAAGCAGTACACAGGTCTTGCAAACAAAACACGCGCACTTAAAATTGGAAAAGGCGCGCTACTTGTTCCATTACCTTATGCGAAAGAGCTCATAGCATATTTTTATGATAAAAAAGTTGCGATAAAACTGTATGATGTCTGGTCAGATGAGGATTTTACGATAGGAAAAGCAAAACCACAACTTTCTTAATCCTGTTTCATGTCACAAATGTATGCCCCCCCTCCTTAAACCCCTGCGTATAGGCCACCTCGAAATAAAAAACCGTCTCTTCCTCTCTCCGATGGTCGACGTCACCGACGCAGCATACCGGCAAATCTGTAGAGAAGCAGGTGCAGGCATGGCATACATTGAAATGCTTAATATTGGAGCAATTCTCCACCCCAATCCTAAAACACAAAATCTGATGAAAACATATCCGCTTGAAAGTCCAAGAGCGATTCAAATCACAGGGAAAAATGTGGAAGAATTCAAAGCAGTCTTGCCCTATCTCAAACCCTATGACCTCATTGACATCAACTGCGGCTGCCCGTCAATCAGAATTACCGATAATGAATCAGGCTCATTTTTGCTCGAAAGCCCTCAAAAAATTGCAGCAATGATTTGCATCCTCAAAAAAGCAGGCTTCACTGTCACTGCAAAAATCCGCCTTGGATTCAAAAATAACAATGTTCTGCAAGTCGCGCGAGCTATTGAAGCAGGGGGCGCAGATGCTTTGACAGTGCATGCGCGCCTTGCCCGGCATGGAAATAATTTTCCTGCTGACTGGCAATGGATTTCTAAAGTGAAGGAGAGTGTTAAAATTCCTGTCATCGGCAACGGAGATATTGATTCTCCAGAAAAAGCTGTTAAGATGCTGAAGATTGCAGATGGAGTTATGATTGCGCGTGCTGCCATCGGCAATCCGTTTTTGTTTAAGCAAATCATATACTATGCAAAGACAAGAGAAACGCTGCCCTTTAATTTTTATGAGAACCTTTTGTATTTTCAGCGTTATCTTACGCTCGCAAAAAAATACGAGATATTCGACTTACTGCGCATAAAATTTATCGGCTCGCATTTCCTGCACGACATGAAAGGTGCATCAGCAATGAGGCAGAAGCTTATGGCTTGCAAGACTTTTGGAGAAATTTGGGATTTAGTTTCATCGCTTTTGAAAGAGAATTAGAGTGAACTTGTCGTATATAAACTATATACGACTTTAATCCATTATACCCTCTCGTTCCTCTCTTGCTGCGGAGTTCCTCGGCTAAAGAGCTGCGGACTTCCTCGCAGCGGAGTCGCTGCGCTAACTCGTCTCCTGCGCAGAAATACATCTTTCTAAAAACGATATTTACTCGCCTGAAATTCAGCAAGAGTATCGTAAGGAAGAAGATTGAGATACTCTTGAATTTCTCGCGCAATACTTTTTTGCAAACCAAACCCTTCAAAGATGTAAGGTGTGTATCCTGCAACAACTGTCGCGCCATTGGAAAGAGCGTCCAATGCCTCCTTGCCGCTATCAATGCCCCCTGTTGCGACAATACTCGCGTCAGGAAAAGCCTTTTTCAAATCAATAATGGCTCGTTGTCGATAACTTTGCAGTGCTTTTCCACTTTCTCCGGCAGAAGGATAGCCCCACTCTTTCAAGGGAACTTTATTTGAAGGCACCATCTTTGTATTCACTGCGACAAAACCAGTCCCTCCGCCTTTTATCCATGCATGAGCAAGATTAAGCCAAGGTTCGCGTTCTTCTGGGCAATCTTCATAAGGTCCCATCTTCACAAAACGGGATTTTTTTGGTGCATAAATCGCAAGAATTTCAGCACTATTTTTAAATTCCTCTGGAGTGCGCAGTAGTTGTAATGCCGCGGTGTTTGGCGAGTATGGATTCCAAACAAGACCTTCTACATAGGGCTCTAGAGTTGATACAAGTTGCTTCAACTCTTCGCATGCCACTCTTAGTTTATCTGCTGCTGGAGGCAAGCCGCATATATTTGCCAATAACATACCCTGACCTCCATGTTCCCTATAGTTACGAACATTGTTGAGTGTATACGCAAGACCTTTATGAGGAAAACCTTGTGCATTGTATACAATTCTTTCCTGTGCATCTGTCACTACACGAGGTCGTTTATTTCCCTCACGCGGATTTACAACCACTGTCCCAAATTCCTGAAAACCGAAAAGGTAAGACAAAGGTTCAAGAGCGTCTGCATTCTTATCTAAACCTGCAGAAGTGCCGAAAGGCATAACTCTCCCGCCGCAAAATGTTACTGTAAGATTAGGATAATGAAACTGCGACACAACATCTCTTACTACGTCTTTATAGGCGGCTAGAGTTTCCAATGCCATCTCGTGGACGCGCTCCGCATCCCCGCCAGCGCGTTTGTATGCAACAGGACGAACGAAATTTCTGAAAAACCAAGGATTAACAAGACCCAGCCTAAAACCTGCACGCTCAATCCATTTAATCTTCATCCAATTTAGTCCATAAACTCTCTTAAAAAGATTATTATTCTGCAGGATATATATTCTTCACTTGTATAAAGGGGTAGCCCATTGAAGAAGTTATCATCAAAGGCACGTTGTACACACAGAAATCTCTTCAGAGATTAAGAACTAATTTTCGGATAACACATATTATGAGTGAAGCATAACTTTTTAAATGCCCCCGCACTGATTTTCTCATGACTGAGCGAAAAGATGCAAAAGCGGCTCAACCAAGTAATCCTCTTGAGAAAACCGGACAGCAGCAATATGTTCCTGCAACTCCAGCAGCAATCCAACCACAGACAGACTTCAATGCGATAAAATTATCTCTTGAAAATTTAAGAAAAGTAATCACCAAAAAATATCCATTTATTATGGCTATCAGCCTTATTCCTGGGCAGGCATCTCCTTTGTTCGAAGAAGATGAACAACTCCCCAAAGAAATTGTTGATACAAAACCTCTGCATATTATGCTCATCATCCCTGAAGAAAAGTACAAAGATATTCCTAAGATAAAGCCAGAGATAGTTAAGATAGTCAAGGAGACAAAGGAAAACTTCTGGATTCACATTAAAACACCTGTAGATTTGTGGAATTATGGACAAGATAGCAAGTTTGAATTTGTAGATGCCATAGCACAGGGATATCCTGTTCATGATAAAGGTTTTCTTGGTGCATTGAGAGTTGCCAGCATTCATAAATCTCTGGTATTGCGTAAGTTCGACAAGTATGTTGCAAGCTATGTCATCGGTGGCAGTCTTGTCAGGGGAACTGCAGGAAAAGACAGCGACGTTGACGTTTTTGTGGTTGTAGATGACACCGACGTAAAGAGAATGAACCGTGTTGAGTTGCTGGAGAAGCTTAGAGGCATCATCTATGACTATATCCGTGAAGCTACAGCTTTAGCCGCAGTCAAGAATATTCTGAACGTTCAGGTATGGTTGCTTACTGATTTCTGGCAGCGTGTAAAAGACGCAGAGCCAGTTGCATTTACTTTCATAAGAGATGGAATACCACTCTATGACCGTGGAACCTTTATTCCATGGAAATTGCTTCTTAAGATGGGTCGCATTAAGCCAAGCCCTGAAGCAATTGACTTATATGTAAAACAGGGTGAGCAGACAGAAGAGATTGTCAAAAGACGTATGCTGGATGCAATGGTCGATATCTATTATGGCATTGTAACTCCAACACAAGCAATGATGATGCTCGCAGGAGAAGCCCCTCCTGTGCCTAAAACTATCGCACAGGAAGTGAAGAATGTGCTTGTAGAAAGAGAAAAAGTCATGTCTGAAAAAGACCTCAAAACTCTGGAGAAAGCAGTGCATCTTTTCAAGCAATATGAATATGGCAAACTGAAGGAATATTCTGGCTCAGAAATTGAGACATTTATGCGTGAATGCAAACAATACAATGAGATGCTCAAGCTCCTAAGGAAAAAGCTTGAGAAGAAACTACATGAGAAAACAGCAGAAGAAATATACACTAACGTATTCACATTGCTCACAACTATTTTTGGTAAAAAGTCACAGGAACGGCTTGTCAGGCAATTTGATGAGCAATTGATTAAGAAAGGTAAGATTGAACAGCGTCTATTAATCGTGCTTCGTGAATTGACGCAAACAAAGAACAAAGTCAAATCAGGAAAACTGAGCCAGAAAGAAGTTGAAAATGTGAAGAAAGACGCATTTGACCTTATTGAGGCTCTGACTGAATATGCACAGCGTGCTGACTTGGTTTCAGCGCGTAAAGGCACTATGCAGGTTATTTACGGTTCGCGGAAAGCAGAATTAGTTCTTCTTGGCAGCGATAACTTTCTTGTTGAAGGCAGCAACATCAGAAAAATCTCTGGCGACAAGCTTGTTAATTCCAGCCGCGAGGAGCTTGATAAATCAATCAATGACAACAAGGGTAAGATTCATACTCAGGTTTCAGGAGAGCTATTTACCACACTTGAAAAAGCATTGGGCCGATTTGAGGTTGCATTCTGACTCTGGATTTTGAGGTTCCCGGCATAATCTTTTTCTAAAGAGTATTTTATCACCTCTCTCGATTCGGATATCCTCCTCGGACCTCTGCAAGGCTTTTGTTTAGGAGGTTTGAAGAATCAAACGCAAACGTCTTCACGATGTAAACCCATGAAGAGGAGGCCTCACCAATCAAAAAGAGCGGTGAAACGTCCTCTTCTGGGAAAAAAGAGGTGATACTACTTTATAGAAATACCACTATTTAAATCTTTCGGTTATGTAGTAACTAAGAAATGATTACACAATCTAATGTTCTTTCCTGCGACACGCGAAACCATATAAATCCTTCGTTTCTTTATTTAGAATGGAAGAAAGTGTTCCGCCCCCTTTATCGCCTGATATTGGCCAGCCTATTTCTCAGAAAGTCGGACAAGAGCAGATTCATGACCTTCTTTTGAGCGATAAACTTAGCTGGCAGGCTATTATTTATGACCTTATTAACACAGAACAGCTTGACCCATGGGATATTGACCTTACATTGCTCGCTCAAAAGTTTCTTGATCGCGTACGTCTTCTTGAAGAAGCTAATTTTTTTGTGTCAAGTAAGGTGCTTCTGGCTGCTTCTTTGCTTTTGCGCATAAAATCTGAGATACTTCTTGAGCATGACTTAAAAACGCTTGATGAAGTGCTTTTCGGGAAAAAAGAGAATAAGCAATATGTTCAGAACCGTATCGAACTTGATGAAGAGATCCCTATGCTTAATGTCAGAACTCCTCTGCCCCGTTATAAAAAGGTTACACTTGAGGAACTTATGAGAGCTTTGGGACACGCAATCAAAACAGAGAATAGACGTATCCAGAAAGTTGTTGTCGCAAAACAACAGGAGTTTGAAATAGTGACATCACTTCCGAAAAGAAGAATCAACGTGCAGGATCATATCAAGGAGACTTACGCGCGCTTG
>CAZKON010000011.1:23965-26992 GCA_964554415.1 Candidatus Woesearchaeota archaeon
AAGATATTTTCAAGGATCGAGAACATAAGCTTTCTTTTTCTGATTTGGCAGGAAAAGATAATGATGAACGCATTGCAACGTTTGTTCCTTTGCTTCATTTAGACAATCAGCAGAAAATATGGCTTGAACAAGAAGGGCATGTTGCTGAGATATGGATACTGCTCAAAAATCTTTATAAAAAACAGAATGCTGCAGCATTGGAGAAGATGCGCCTAGAAGTAAAGGAAGAAATGAAAGCACTGGCCTCTTCTCTTACGCCTGAAGAAAAAGCGCGAGTTATTGAACTTGAAGAAAAATTTGAGAACCCTCTAAACGAAGATATAGTAAAAGACGTAAGTAATTAACCAATATTGTACGTCTTTCCCTTGATACGTCAAGAATTCAATTTGCGCAAACTCGTTATCTCAAGAATCTGCTGATTCTTGACGACCATCAAGAATGTTCCGTTCTTGAGGCTTTAGTGGTGAGTAAGCAAATTGAATTCTTGAGCGTGCTCAAGAACCACCATGGCACGCCACCTACTTTAGTGGGTGGTTCTTGACAACTAACGACAAAACGGTCAAATTTTAATGTCGTTAGCTATATGAGAGATAAACCATCTCAAATTAATGGTACGCAGAATTATCCGTAATGCTTTTAAATGCACTCTTCTCTGAAAAAGTATGATAAGAAATGGAGCCGCCTATTTTGAGACTTATAAATTTCATGGCAGACTCCCATACGCTCTTCCTGCAAATAATGATCTTATTTATTTAGACGATTGCATCAAGGCATTAGAGGCAGCACGTGCTTATGACTCCTCACATACCATTGATTTGTTTGCTACTTATGAACTTATATTACAGGGAACACAGAACAATTTGCCACGCAAAATTTACCATCAATATGTACTTAATATTACTAACCCAAAAAAACCTAAATTGAAATTAGTACATGATAAGTTGGCTGACAAGCCATATTATACTTGGCAAGATGTGCTTACTGAGAGAACAAGACGTTCTTTGAAAGAAGAATCTATAAATAAATCTAACAAAGAACATTCACATAAAAGAGGAAGACGTTGGGGAAATCGCGATACTTTTGATGTAAAATATGCGCATGAAAACCTCAAGAATGCCCCGCGTTTGCATTCTTGACGGCGCTCAGAAAGTCACAAAACCCTTCGGGTTTTTAACCTCGGCTTGAAAGCCGAGGCTTGTCGTGGTTTTGTGACTGCCGGAGGAATTCGCGCTGACAGAACCACGGAATAAATTCCGCGGATTCCTACGAGCATTGGAAATTTCTGACGTGCCATCAAGAACTAAAAGTTCTTGAGGTCTGGGCGCGATAAATGATAGAATTTATTGCAGAAGCCACTTCCAGACAGGTAGAAGTTTAATGCCAATGTCTCCTATTTTGAAGTGATCTTCCTGATTGTAAGTGAGTATGAGTCCTTCTTTTAGCTTGAATTTCTTCAGTGCTTCAACTAAACCATTGATTTCTCGTTCCTTATTATCTTCATCTAAGATGTACGTAACCTGAACTGCATGGATAATATCTACTCCTTTTCTTACCAGAAAATCACACTCTTTCTTTCCCTGAAAGTAAAATAGATCCTTATACTTCTTTCTAAAGGCTAAAAAAACAAGATTTTCTAACAACCTCCCTTTATCATCAAAGAAGGATGCTGAATTCGCACGAGATAGTCCGTTATCTACTGAATACATTTTTTTGGGGTTTACTAACGCCTTCTTAAACGAGTAGTCAAATTTAGGAATGGTAAAAATCATGTACGCATCTTCAAAATAACTTATAAACGAGATGATGCTATGTACCGACCCCACATTAAAAATTTTTTTGAGAGAGTTATAGGTAAATTTTTTTCCGATATTGGTTAGTAAATAGATTGCTAATTCTTTTAGAGTTTTTTGGTTTCTAATATTATAGCGGGAAGTAATATCTCTTGCAAGAACGTCTTTGAGAAGCTCTTGGAGAACATATGGCTGATTTGTTTTAGAATACTCTGGAAATCCTCCGTTTATCATGTATGCATCAAAAGAAGAGATGTTGGGGGATAACTTATGGAATTTGAGATATTCCTTGAAGGAAAAGGGAAACATTTCATACGTAAGATGCCTTCCCGTAAGCTTAGTTCCGAGTTCGCGGCTCAATAAAGAAGCATTTGAGCCAGTAAGAATTACGTGCTTTTTAATATCTACTAATCTCCTTACAAATCTCTCCCATTCCAGAATGTTCTGTATCTCATCGAAAAAATAATATTCTTGCTCGCCCCATTCTTCGTGAAATATTTTTTCAAGCTTTTCAAAATCAGCAAGCTTAAAGTCCACGAGCCGTGAGTCCTCGAGGTTGAAGTAATAGAATCCCTTACCTTTTCGCATAAGTTGCCTCATGAACGTACTTTTGCCACTTCTGCGTATACCTGATATTATTATTGCAAAATCAACAGCAATGTCTATTTTTGATGATTCCTCTCTTTCAATTCCTTTTTCAAAGAGCGAAAGCTCTTTTCTTTGCATATGCGCAATGCTCTTTATCGTTTCAATGTCCATGCATTTTCACAGATATCAATCTTTATAAATGTTTGCTTTAGTAATGCACAATATTGTGCACTATAAAAGTACAATTCTTTCCATTATTAATAGAAAGAACCACGCTTTTGGTGTGGTGAAAGATAACCCTGTGATAATCTGTGCTCTTTGAGCGCCTTGTCGTCGCTATTTTACCTTCAAAAATGCATTAGCCCACAGACATATTCTCTCTTGCTGTGCAGTGGGCTAATTGGGTATTTTAACTCTGTAAACACGTTTTGGACTACTTTACAATCATCCCTGAAGTCGTCAAATGAGAATACCTTTCATCATACTTATAGAAAACGCCCAACTTGCCTTGTCTTTCAAATGATTTCTGCCCATTTCTCCTTGCTCACCATAGTTTTATATAAAGGGAAACTATTTATAAATGTTTCCCTTTTATCAGTATCTCCGAAACAGAAGACAAAAACAGGATAGGCAAGCCTATCCTGAGAAA
>CAZKON010000012.1:0-24697 GCA_964554415.1 Candidatus Woesearchaeota archaeon
CAAGATTCAATTGCCAGAATCTTGATGTAGCGAAGGCTTAGGAAATCTCTTTATCCTAAAATGCTTGCTTCGTGCAAAACCCATAGGTTGTCTTAAGTTTCAGCCGATTACGAAATAAAAATTAAGCTGGTTCTGAAAGGGAGGTATTGAAAGCAAAATTATAAATAGTGTTTGTTGCTTATCTTAGTGTCCGCTAAGAGGGGTGCAGTCCATATGTTTGAAGGCATATTTAAAACGGAAAAAGAAAGAGAAGAGAAGAAAAAAGAAATTTTAGAGAAATTGCAAGAATTTAGAAGAAAATATAAAACAGAATTAGTAAAAAATGTCTTGTTGGGTGCTACCCAAAAAATTGAAGATGGTGATGATCCATACAAAGTTGAAAGAAAAATAGCAGGATTTGTAGCGCGAATAGAAAAAATGAAATCGGAAGACCCTGATTGGGAGAAAAAAGTTAATATATATATCACTTCTGCACCATATACTAAGACAAGATCAACACCAGAAGAGCAAAAATTAATAGATAGAGAAACCAGAAGAAATTTAAGGGTTCAGAAGAGAAATACTTTAGGAATTCAGTGGTATAATGAAGCAGAACCAATCTTAATTAACCTGCTCGAAGAAAAGAAAAATAACATAGATGGACTAACATTTTATACAACAGATTCTGCTTATCATGTAAAAGTTGCTCATAAAATAAAAGTGAGAAAAGATGGTAAATTTAATTTAGAATCGACATCGACAGAATTTGGAGAATATTGGGATAATGCATACGTTCAGGATAATAGCGGTAAGGGATTTAGCGCAAAAGAGATAATTCGCGGAGGTTTTCCTTATTCAATACATGAGACAATATCTCCTCAATCACCTGAAAAGTATAGCCCAGCACATAAACATGAACTTATTGCAGAGATAAAAAGAAAGACAGGGATTGATATTAGACATGAAATAAGGAAGAGAAAAAATTCTTCTGGACTTGAGGGAAGAATAATATTGTTTGTTGGTGCAAGTTTATTATTGATGGTATCATTAACATTTCTGCCCTTGCCTACTGGAAGCACCATCACTAATTTGAATCAAAACTCTTCAAATGTCTTTGGAGCAATATTATTAATCCTTGTAGTAATAAGTTTATTCTTATACTTTAAACGTCAAGATTTACGTTTGCGCAATCCCCCTACTTCAGTTCGTGGGTAAGCAAACGTAAATCTTGAGCGCTTCAGGGATTTACAATCCCTGACAGTGCTCAAGGACAGAAGTCCTTGACATGCTCAAGAACCATACTTGCCGACACGCCATACACCTTCAGAAACCGAAGGTTTCTGACAGCCGTCAAGAACTGAAAGTTCTTGAGGTTTGGTGTATGGTTCTTGACAATCGAAGATTCTTTCAGTTACGCTCGTAGAAGACACTCTAAAACAACTTCGATTGCTTGCTGTTCTTCATCATGTCATCAAATGACTTGCCGAAGAGAGAAAGAATCTGGTCCGCGATTGGAGCAATTTGTTTTTTGATGTAATGCTCATAATCTATTTTATGAGTTAGTTTTTGCAAAGGCTCAGGGCCTTCAATAGTCATGTAGTACGAGATGACATTTGAATCCAGATTGTTGAGCAGACGGGCTGCCTTTACATGAGGGGGCGTTGTTTTTGTGTACTCGTCAAGCTCTTTCCTGATTGATTTGCGGTAGACAAGCTTGTTATCCTGTTTTCCTTCCCTGATTTCTTTAATATATGATTTGATGAACTTTTCCGGAGGCTCTTGGTGGAATACTTTGAGGAGAAGTTCGCGCTGAAATTCCTGCGCGGCTTCTGTCCAGTCTCCGCGAATCGCTTCAAGACCGACAATCTCAAGCTCTTCTTTGCCTTCAACATCAAGGAGACCTGCATATCTTTTTTTCGCGGCTTTTCCTTCTGCTTGCTCATCATTTTTTACTTTTGCTGCAGCGCGGACAGCTGGAATCATTAGAGAAATATAGAGCTTGGCAAATTGAAGCTCCAGATAGGACTTTCTTGAGTAGTTCTTTTGCGTATACCCTTGATAGAATTCGTTTATGTAGTTTTGCAGTTCTTTTCCAAGTGTGTGCGCTTTTTGCAGGGGCAAGTCTGATTCGACAAAACAACTGTCAGTATCCTGATATATTACTTTGCGCCCTTTCTTTTCAATCTGCTCTCCTGTGAGCTTGATTATCATCTGACCGAAGTGCGTGATTGCGTTTGCTATGTCATAACTATAATAACGGCAGTTTGGATTTGCAAGCACACCGAACATAGAGTTCATTATTATTTTGATCGCGTAACTTGCAAGCTCTCTTTTTTCTTTCTTCGCCTTTTCACGCGCGTAATGCATCTTTTCTATGAGCGCTGAGAGAATTCCTTCTTTGTTCTTGAAATAGACTTTATTTGGAGATTCTATCGCATTTTTTTCTGGCTTGTCAAGAAGTGACGCAGGGTCAATGTTAAAAGTACGTATGATACTGGGGTATAGTGATTTGAAGTCCAAGACCAAGACATTATGGTAGATGCCAGGTTTTGAGGATTTGACATATCCTCCTGTTATTCCTGTTTCTTTGTGAGCATATCTTGTAGTCGGGGAAACTAAACCGTTTTTCCTTGCCTCCCTAATATATAATGAATCAAATGCCGCGACGCTTGCTCCCAGTCTATCCAGAGGCATGCCTGTTAGCTCTGAGCGTTCGATAGCTAAGTCAAGCATTGCAGTCTTTTTGAGAATATCAAAAGCAAGCTTACAGTCTAATATATTATAGTCTACCAGATTCCGCTGATTCTTTTCATACAGCTTCTCAATTTCTTCGTGGCGGTTCTTTCCTTTGATTAATTTGCCTATGCCAAGAATCGCCTGTGCCACAGATTCCAGGGAAAATGACTCAAACGCCGCGTTTTTTATAGATGGTGCTTCTTTGATATATGGGTCTTTAATTAGATTGAATGCGTCAAGCACCTGCCTGCCCGCTATGTCTGCTGTTGATGATTTAAAGAAACCTGATTCAAGGCGGAGGCGGACTTCATCATTTGTTCTTCCAATTGCGAATGGTATTTTGTATTTTCTGAATCTGTTTTTGAGATATGTTAAGTCAAAGTTTATGACATTCCAGCCAGTTATTATGTCAGGGTCTTCTTTTATTATTTCTTCCTGGAATTTCTGCAGGCATTCTTCTTCAGATGTGCAAGAAACAACATTCTTCATTTTTTCCTTGTTTTGTGTGACTAAGAATGTTTTTTCATACTGTTTTCCGTAGAGTCCGATACAAAAGAGTTCCCCGGAAGTGCGACTTGATTCTGTATCCAGAGAGAGCACTTTTAACTGTTGAGGTAGAGACTCCTTGGCAGGCAGGATTTCTGGTTCTTCATACACAAAATCTACTCGCTCGCTTGACTGCGGAGCTCCTTCTATCTCAATAGAACCGAAAATATTATGTTCTATCAGAAAACGCATGTGTGGTTTAACATCTGCCTCAAATGTTTCTATACTTAGCTTGTGTAATACCTCAGCAAGCTTGTTCAAATCTATTTGATTTTGAGCAATGACTTTTGTTACAGAATTGCCCTTAAAATTTGTTAGTTTTGTTTCTTCGACCTTATATTTTGCGAGCAACTTGGCATGCTGTTCAGCATCCTCTGTTTTTATAAATAGATAAGGAGTAAATGTATTTGTTGTTACGAAAGAACGATCGTTTTCAAGACGGCCGAATAGCCTGATAAACGTCTTATCTTCAATTGTGCTATGTATTGCTGAGACAATGAATCCTTTCATGGCTTTTTTAGAGCACTGCTGTTTTAGAAGTTATCTGTTTAGTATAAAAATTATTTTATTTATTATTGAGTAGTAACATTGGAAATGTTTAAATAGTTTTAATATCCTTACCAACCGTTAAGGTAACAATGCATTATAGCAGACGACATAAGTTTCTCCCCGTCTTGTCGTCTGCTATTAGGGGAAGGACTTAGGTCTTCCACTATAGCAAGGAAATGTTTATAAAAGCCATTTAAATGCAAAGAATATGACTAATGAGATTGTAAAGAAAAATGAATTTGTTGCGCTTAGATATACTGGCTCGGCAAATGGAGTTATGTTTGATTCTAATGAAGAAGAGAATATCAAAAAATTACACCATGACGCCACTGCACGTGAAGTTATTGTTGTCGTAGGCAAAGGAATGGTTGTTCCTGGTCTGGACAAGGCACTAGAAGGGAAGGAAATAGGGGTGCGCTATGAAGTATCGTTTGATGCGCGCGATGGTTTCGGTGAGCGCAAAAGAGAGCTGGTCAAAACTATTCCTCTGAAAGTATTTACTGAGAAACAAATAAATCCTTATCCTGGACTGACACTCGCTATAGATAATATGACCGCCCGTGTTATCACTGTTTCTGGAGCCAGAGTCATTACTGATTTCAACAATCCTCTTGCAAACAAATCCCTCCACTATTCTTTTATGATAACCCGCAAAGTTGCAGACGAGCAGGAGAAAGTGCGCGCACTTTTTGAAGTAAGCTTCAAATTTGCTCCTGAGTTTGAGATTAAAGATAAAATAACTGTTAAGGGCACGCAGATTCTTGAGATGTATGTGAAAAATTTCTCTGATATGTTCAAGGAACTTGTTGGCAAGGAGCTTGCGTTTGAGCTGAAAAATTCTCCAGCAGGAGATGCAAATACGCACGAACATGATTCTACCGAACACAACCACGTGCATGAGTACAATCATACACACTGATTTTACGACGAATCATCTCTGATTAGAATACGCACTGGCATTTGGTTCACGACAACAATCCTTATAAACCTGTAAAGGCTTAAGCACTGGATGGCAGAATTATTCTTTGAAAAAGAGCATGTAGCTGGAAGCGACATTGATAAAGAGTTAGAGGCATTGCTGCAAAAACAGGGAGCACGAATTAAGGTAGTTGGCTGCGGCGGCGGCGGCGGAAATTCTATCTCCCGTATGAAAGAGACAGGTATTAAAGGGTGCGAGATTATTGCGATAAATACTGATGCACAAGATTTACTTTATTCAAATGCAGACCATAAAATTCTAATCGGTCGAGAACTTACACATGGTCTTGGAGCAGGCAGTAATCCTAAAATTGGTGAACAGGCTGCAAAAGAATCTGAGACAGAAATCAAAAAGAAAGTTGGGGATTGTGATATGGTTTTTATTACCTGCGGTCTTGGAGGAGGGACGGGCACTGGTTCTGCGCCTGTTGTGGCTGACATTGCAAAGCGTCAAGGAGCATTGACTATAGGTATTGTGACTCTTCCCTTCACTGTTGAAGGGCAGAAGAGAATTGAGAATGCGCAGTATGGCCTTGAAAGAATGGTCGCTGTAACAGACACACTTATTGTTATCCCAAACGATAAATTACTTGAAATTGCTCCTGAACTGCCAATTCATACTGCATTCAAGGTCGCAGATGAAATCCTGACAAATTCTGTAAAAGGAATAACTGAGTTGGTGACAAAAGCAGGTCTTGTTAATCTTGATTTTGCTGATATTAAAGCAGTCATGTCGCGTGGAGGAGTGTCGCTAATTGGCATAGGGGAATCTGATTCAAAGGATAGGGCCCGTGATGCGGTTGAGAAGGCCATTAATAATCCTCTCCTCGATGTTGACATTACCAACGCAAAGGGAGCGCTGGTAAACATTGTCGGAGGTCCTGATATGTCGCTTGATGAGTACAAAACAGTAATGGAGATTATAGGAACCAAGATTGCGCCTGATGCAAAGCTTATCTCAGGAGCGCAAATTTCTGCTGACATGGACAAAACTCTCAAAGTTCTTATTATTGTCACGGGTGTAAAAAGTTCTCAGATTCTCGGCTGGTCAACTGATTTGCCAAGTGCTCCTGAAACAGAATTAGGCAAGGAACTAGGTATTGATTTTGTGAATCAGTGATTATAGGAAATCACTTTAATAATCGTAATTTCTAACGTGATGTCAAGAATCCTTAGATTCTTGAACACCATCAAGGATTAGCAAATCCTTGAGGTTTCCTATCTAGCAAATAACAAAACAACTACGAAAATTAAAGTTATTCGCTATAACAAAATCATGAGGTAGGAGAATTTAAAAATAACAAAGTTCTTTGATATGCATGGATACTAATGCTGAGCCTGGATGGAGAACAAAACTTGGCTCTTTCTTTTTGCAGTCAAAACGCGTCTGGCATGTTCTGCGAAAACCAAGCGGCGCTGAATTCAAGGCCGTGGCAAAAATCTCAGCACTGGGTATTTTGGCTATTGGAGCGCTGGGGTTCCTTATATCTTTGATTATGAAAATTGCCACTTAGGTTTTGCAATCGGAATGTTTAAAAAGCAGCTCTCCCGGAAAACAATGTCATTAGACTACATACTGATGTCATAACGCTCTGCGTTCTAGGGATATCAGTCATACTGTAGGAGACATTATGGAATTGAAACAAGCACTGCAAGAACTGCGAAAAACTGAGAAACGTAAATTTGAGCAAAGCATTGACTTAGTTATTAATCTGAAAGATATTGATGTAAAAAAAGATAATATTTCTATTATTGCTGCATTACCAAATAAAGTACGCGACAAGACAGTGTGCGCATTTTTAACCAAAAAATCCGAATTAGTCGCAACTATAACACAACCCGATTTTGTGAAGTATAAAGATAAAAAAGACTTGAAAAGACTTGTCAAGGAATATGATTTCTTTATCGGCAGCGCCAAATTGATGCCGGCAGTAGCTACAACTTTTGGTAAGATTCTTGGACCAACTGGAAAGATGCCTTCACCGCAACTGGGAGTATTGTTGCAGGAAGATGATGCAACAATCAAGCAGCTACTTGCACGCATTGAGAAATCAGTCAAAATCAGAGTAAAAGAACCAAGTGTGAAGATACCAATCGGCAGGGAAAGCATGAAGGACGAGGAAATTATAGATAATGTGCAGGTAATTTATCAGTCACTTGTCGCTGCACTTCCTATCAAAAAAGATAACATCAAATCAGTCATAATAAAATTAACGATGAGCAAACCTATCAAGGTGGAGATGAAGTAAGATGACAGCGCAAAAGACCCGAGAGAAAGCAATACCTGCTTATAAAATTGAACGAGTTGCACAACTAAAGGAATCAATTATTACACACAAAACTCTTCTTATCGCCTCGACTAACAAACTTCCCAGTTCTCAATTTCATGAGATTAAGAAAAAACTTCGAGGGAAAGCAGACATCTGTGTAGCAAAAAAATCACTAGTTGTGCGCGCAATTAACGCGACAAAAAATACTGCTCTTGAACCTCTGAAGACGTATGTTATAGCTGATATTGCATTGTTCTTCTCTGAGCTTGACCCTTTTGCTCTTTCAGGATTGCTTGCAGACAATCAGAGCCCTGCGAAAGCAAAGGCAGGAGATATTGCACCTGAAGATATTCATGTTGAGCCAGGAGCAACTGATCTTGTGCCTGGACCTGCGATTTCCGAATTGTCTGGAGTTGGTCTGAAAGTAGCTGTTGAGGGCGGCAAGTTAGCAATCAAACAGCCTGCGACTATTGCAAAGCAAGGCGAACCAATAAAAGATAATGTTGCAAGCGTCATGGCCAAACTAGGAATATTTCCTATGAAAGTTGGCTTCGAGCCTTTGGCAGCTTATGACGCAAATGACAAGAAAGTTTATGCTGGAATAAGAATTGATAAAAAAGGTGCGCTTACTGAATTAAAAGAAGCAATTATTAAGAGCAAGATATTTGCGGTCAGCCTTAATTACATTGTTAGCGACACTCTAAAATATATTCTCGCAAAAGCTGCATTACATGAGAAGGTAATTCAGATAGTTTTTGATAAGGTAAACGCTACTGAGAATATGGCAACTATGCCTGTTTCAGATTCAACAATGACAAAGGAGGATAGCTAATGGAATATATATATGGCGCTTTGCTCTTGCATAAGCTCGCTCAGCCTGTTAATGTTGAAAACCTGACAAAGGTTGTTGCAGCTACGGGCGTAAAAGTTGATGAAGCAAAGGTCAAAACCCTTATTGCATGCCTTGAAGGAGTGGACATCGCTTCTGAACTTGCTAATGCAAGCACCCTTGCTTCTGCACCTGCTCCAATCCAAGCTGCAGAAAAGAAAGAAGAGAAGAAGAAAGAAGAAGCACCTTCTGAGTCTGCTGCGGGACTTGCTTCGTTGTTTGGATAAATCTCAATGGATTTCCTAAGAGATTGAAGCAAGAGCAGTGGTAACTCGCTGATGAGCGCGAGCTGTAGAGAATAGTTTTATAAGGCTCTTTTTATATGGAAAGCTAAGCCCACGTGGGACAATGGTACTCCGGCGGTCTTGAGACGTAAGGAACCTACGGTTCCTTGACGGTCAACCTCCCTTTTGAGAAGAAAGAAGGCAAGCAAACCGCTTTCCTCCGGGATTTCCCCGTTCGATTCGGGGCGTGGGCGTTCTCTCCCGAATCGAAGCGCTCGCAGACAGGAAGTCCGCGGCGACCATCGCGAATCATTCGCTCAGGTATTCGGGGCGTGGGCGTTCTCTCCCGAATCGAATAATTTAATTTTCTTCCTATACACTATGGTCTTGCCATAGGGTGAAAACTTTCAGTAAATATTAAACCTCTAGTTTGTTGGCTCATGGATGAATTAGAAAAATCAGCGCATAAAGTTTTCAAACTTAAGTACCACTTTGTTTTTTGTGTCAAATATAGAAAAGATATGTTCTTGAATCAAGATTATTGTGAGACTTTCAAATATACTTGTAAACAAATGGAAGCAAGGTATTCTATTATGCTAAAATCTCTTGCAAAGTATTCTCCTTCACAGTTGTTTAGGATAGTAAAGAGTGTTACTGCGATAAGGATGTTCAAGACTTATCCAGAAATTAAGGAA
Source organism: Candidatus Woesearchaeota archaeon (assembly GCA_964554415.1). Classification (GTDB taxonomy): domain Archaea; phylum Nanobdellota; class Nanobdellia; order Pacearchaeales; family GW2011-AR1; genus JAGVXD01. Next base: position 8,867 of record CAZKON010000012.1, read on the forward strand.
GAACTTTGGGGTGGAGAGTTTTGGAGCGATGGTGGATACGTTGGAACTGTTGGAGAAGGCGTGAATGCAGATATTATTCGAGAATATATTAAAAGGCAGGGAAGAAAGGGAGAACAGCTTAAGCTGTTCGATTTTGTCTAAAGATGCCACGAGGTCTTGCCTCGTGGAGCTTCACTAGAAAGTAAATTTACACATAGTTAAAAAACAGAAGTATTTTTAAAGAGAATCCACTACAATAATATATGAAGATGTGTGTTCTCACTATTTTTACACTTGCACTCATTCTCATGGCAATTCCCTTAGTCTCAGCATCTTTTTTCTCAGATTTTTGGAACAAGATAACGGGAAATGTCGCCAATACGGAAGAAGATATTATATCAGCAGACAAAGAAACTGTATCAATAGGAGTGAGTGGCTCTGCTCCTCAACCAGCTTTGAGCTGTTGTTTCTGCGCATATGATGATCAAACTGACACTAATGCTTTTTTGAGAGAATGCAAAGGTTTTTTTGAAGGAAAAGAAAATCCTAGTGACAAAAACTTTAAATGTGATGTTAAAGAGAAAGTAGCTATTTCAGAATGGGAGGAGCGTTTTCCTGAACTTATGAATCAATACCAATGTGCCGAGCCACTGCAAATCCATTACGCAACTCATGGTCCTGCTTGCGACGAGCTTATTAAATTCATTCAAGTATGCGTAAGCAACTCTCCTACCTGCGACTTAAATGTTGGAAGCGGGTCGTGTCAAACCTTTCGCCATCTTCCTGAAGTTGAAGCTCACTTTACTGAACTCAAAAATAAACTTGGCCCAGATATTACGATTACTTCATGTGGCAACAGGCTCAATGGACATTTTGACAGCCCTGCCTGTACTCTTACAAGTATTGTTAAAGTCTCACAAAAAGAACTTTCCATAACCCCAGGATTATGCAAACCAGTCGGAGCATCTTGTTCTCCAGCTGATGAAGTTCCGTATGATTGTATTAACGCCCAAAGTCAAAAAACGACGCAACGCTGTTGTAGAAATGCAGAAAGTCTCTCTAAATATACACTCTATGAAGAAAATAGTGGTTCCACCCTAATTGGATCAACTGGATTCAGCGTAGAAGGTGGCTCCTGTCAAATCCCTCCTTGCGCACAACAGGGAGAGAAATGTGCCAATTCAGGAATTTATAGCTGTCGATCCTCTAATGGATTAATTACCACACAGTCATGCTGTAGAAGTGGAGTCAAGAATACTGATACAAAAGTTTTCTCCACTGTCGGAGAATCTTGCCAACTTCCTTCGTGTGTCGATATTCAAAAAGATTTTGTTTCTTGTGATTCTTCTGGAAGGAGAATAGATTGTAAAGATGCACAGGGAGAAGATAGTTTTCAAGTGTGCTGCGGCATGCTTAATGAAAAGAACCAATATCTTTATTCATATGATCGAACCAAGGGATTTCTCAGTAGTGCAGGAACATCTTGTAATTGTACATTAGGTTTTAATTCTAATAACTTAAAAAATGCTTGTCTTTTAGATGGAAAAAAGTATACGCGCTCAGACACTTATTGTGTATATACGAAAGCTCCATCGGGAACTTTTTGTGGGAGCTTTAAGGACAATACTTGCAATGAGCAAGGAGAATGCAGTTCTCTCACGCGAAAGGAATGCGTGACTCCAAGTGACTGTTACAATGGAGGAAAAGAATACTGTTGGAATAATCCTGAGAGTAGGGAGGCGGCACTTTTACAAAAATGCATGAAAGGATTTTGTATAGTAGATTTTAAAAAATTCTGCAAACAAAATCAACAGTGTATTGAAACAGACAAGGGTGCCTCCTGCATTCGCCAGAAAACTTCAAAAACAAAAAGGAGTCGTTCATTATTCGATGATTTGTTCAGCACAGAAGATACTGAAGTAGAGACCGCATGAAACACGTACTTCCTTTCACAATAGTCGCGCTTTTAAGTGCATGCACAACGTCGCACCAAGAACTCATTCCAAGAGTTCAACAGCCAAGAATGCAAGAAGATTCCTCACAACCACCTCGCTTGTCTTTATCTCCCTACGAACAAGGTATCAATCTCATCTCCACAGACAAATCCTGGTGCGATTTGTATCAGTTTCTTCATCGTATCACATCTCCAACAAATGATCTTCCAGCAAAACTAGAGTTGACAGAGTTCCAGCAACGGTTTATTGATGAATATTCGAAACGTGGCAACATACACAGCTCAAATGACTTAAATTTGTTGCATCAGATTGTTTCAGAAGCACGTCTTAAAACTCCTCCTCTTTCTAGAGCAGACATAATCTTCTTGGGTGAAGTGCACAGCGCTCTTCGCACATATGTAAATGAAGGAATTCTGCCGAAGCCAATATATACTATTGAAGAGCAAGGGAGTATTCACTACCGCATTCCTTAAATTAAATAAATGCAAGGAAGTGTTAAATTTTTTTTTGTGCGGATGCCTGTTCCACGACTGTTTTATCAGAAAAAAGAGTGTAGAGACTCTTTTCTCTGTATGACTGGAGAAAGACTAAGAAATACGCAAGGATAAGAGGACCAAGAATCAGCCCCATGATTCCAAAGATAAAGATTCCTCCCATCATACCAACTAAGATTACTGCAGGAGAGATGTTCGTCTTTCTTGATACAAGATATGAACGCAAGATATTATCTACAGTTGATACAACAAGCAGATTGTAAATAAGATAACCTAGTGCCACATTTGGCTCGCCTGTTGTAAAAAGATAAATAGAAACTGGAATCCAGATAATAAAAGGTCCGACAATTGGAGTGATTGAGAGGATGGTCGCAAGAACAGTTAAGACGAGAGCGTTATGAATTCCGAATATCAGGAAACCTATGCCTGCTAGCGCACCTTGCACTAAACCAATAATTATCTGTCCGTAAATAACTGAATCAGTGATGTCTTTAAATGGTTTTACCAGCATCTTTTCTTTTGAAGGGCTAAACGGAGAGAGTCCCCTCATAAAATCTTTAAGTTCATCATGATCGCGTAACACGAAGAAAAATACGAAACAGATTATGAAGAGATGAAGTGTGATGGTTGGTACGTCCAGAAAAACACTTACCAGAGAATTAAGAACAGATGCGCTTATTTTCGAGATAAAACTACTAATCGCTACACTTGCCTGCGATGAGAACTGCTCAGATGCAGTTGGGAAAAGGTTCATTAATATTGTATTAATATCAAGCGTCTGCGTATATTTGAACATCTGGAAGATTTGATCTACAACAACTGGAATCAAAAACCAGATTGGAATGAGAACAATAATCAGAAACAATGTGAGAACAATAGAAGCAGATAATGTCTTATTTCTTAAAATTTTGACAACTCTCTTGTGTAGTGGTATGAATAGATATGCCAGAATCAGAGCAGCCAAGACCGAGGTTATCACTGGACGGACTACCAGAAAGGCTAAGACTCCGAGACCTGCGATAACTGCCATCATTGAGAACTTCTTTGCGTCGCGTTCATTGAATTCCATATTAAAAGAAAAGCTAACGCATATATAAACTTCTCTACTTGTGATTACTCAAAAAGGTTTAAATAGCGTGCTAAACTTTTTGACAAAGGAGATGTATGAGTCAAGTAATTTATGATATTTTTGCAGGCGTTGAAAATAATTCTGCGCACGATGACTTTATCAAGTATAGTAAGGGGGTGTTTACACATAAGTATTTGATTGAGGCAAGAAAACAGAAAGAAGCATGGTCTATCAAGACCGGCCCTGAATTTGTCAATTATCTTGTTCGTACCTGCCTTGCCCGAGTTTCTGAGCCTATCATGGTGACAGGGGTTATTGTCTCTACATTTGATGTAAATACTGAAGCGCAGAAGCTTTTCTCTGTTGAAAGCGAGAAGAGGTTTATGGGTGTCAAACAACTCATGATTAACACGGAATTGAAACCTGCAGACCTGCTCGCATTGATGGATAAATATCCTCGCGCATTCTTTGCACTTTCATTTACAACCCCTGAAACAATTATCAAGACCAAGGCGAAAGCACCAAAAAGCACTAAACCTGCTGCAAACGGGGAAAAAGAACCTGCTCCGACTTTTTGTTCTGTCAAAACTTCAGATAAAGTATTAATCAAGACATTATTCTTTGATTTTCCTGATTTTAAGGAGATAAAAATCAACCATACACTTACTATTACTGAGATTGTCTTACCAAAAGGAGTTTCTGATCCTGTTCATTTGCGAGAGCAGAGCAAGCGTAAAGGCACAATAACCCGCATCGCAATGGTAAATGGCATAGAAAAAAGAAGTGAAGCTGAGTTTTTTGCCTGAGCAATAGAATTATAAACTTCTCCTTCTCATCTGGAACATGAGAGGTGAATTGCAGGCATGCGCCCTTGCGTCCGGCTCTTCTGGAAACTGCTTTTACGTCGGCAATGGCAAAGGAAGTGTTTTGATTGACGCAGGTATCAGTGCAAAGCAGATTTGCATGCGCATGGAAGAAAGAGGTCTGCAGCCCGAAAAAGTGAAAGGTATCTTTGTCACGCATGAACATGGTGATCATGTGCGCGGTATTGATGTATTTGCGCGGCGCTTTCGCGTTCCTGTCTTTGCGACGCGGAAGACTGCACAATCATGTTTTCTGTGCGAAAATGAAGAGTTAATACGCATTATTCGGAATACCGAAGAAATTGAGCTTGCAGGCATGTGCATTGAAGTATTCAGGAAATTCCATGATGCTGTGGAGCCTGTGTCGTACACAGTTGCGTGCGGGAAGAAACGTGTTTCAGTTATTACTGACCTTGGCCACGCGTGCAAACGCGTGCAGGAGCAAGTCAACGATGCAGACTTTCTATTTTTGGAGTCAAATCACGACGAACGCATGCTGAAACAGGGAGATTACCCTGAAGAGTTGAAAGCGCTGATTTTGAGCGATATCGGACATTTGTCAAACAGACAGGCAGGGCTTTGCGTTTTGGAGCATGCGTCATCGCGTTTGAAACAAGTTGTCTTGTCTCATTTAAGCGAAAATAATAATACGCCGCAGCTTGCGCTACGAACATTTTTGAAATTGGTCAAAGAGAGAAATGATTTGTCTTTTGATACTTCGCTATCTGGAAGAGAAGAGCCGACTGAATTGTTTCGAATATGATTTCTCTTAGAAAGGAAATGAAGGCATAGAACTATCGCTATTCAGAACGTAATAGATTTTGGCAGAAAAGAACACTTATGTTTATTTCAAACTGGGTGTAATACCCCACAGCTTGCTGCGCCAGTTTGAAATTAGAGATTTCCGTCTAGAAGCCGAGCGTAATACCCCATCAGCTTGCTGTGGGGACCTCAAGGTTTTCCAAACCTTGACGGCACTCAAGATTCAATTGCCAGAATCTTGATGTAGCGAAGGCTTAGGAAATCTCTTTATTCTTTCAGGATACCTTGTTCTCTTTCCACTGCTTGCTCTGCTGAGCAACTTTACGCTCATGCTCGTTATTGCGACGTTCTTCGGGCTCTGGTATGGAGCAACATGGACTGTATCGCGCTCCATGATGGGATGCATTGCTCCTCAAGGAAAGCACAATCTCACGTTTGCATATTTTGGCCTGGCAGAGCGGGCGTCTTCATTGCTTGGGCCTCTGGTGTGGGGTGCTGTTGTTACAAGCCTTGTTTCATGGGGAAGTGTGAGATATAGGATTGCGGTTGTGGCTATTACGCTGTTTATTGTTGCGGGATTAGTTGTGTTGGCAAAAGTAAAGGAAAAGCAAGGCAGGTAAGAACTGCCTCGCTTCATTCGACATCAAACAAACTAAGAAAAACCGCAAGTGGAATCGTAAGAGGCTTTCGCGCGTATGTTTGTTTTGTTATGAGCACATACGTACGCAGCTGCTGAGGAATTTTCTCTTTTTTAAATTCTGCTTTATGGGACCATTTTACTTCAAAACCATAAAGCCTCTGCTTGTCAAGCAGCAGAGCGTCAATCTCACTTCCATTCTTCCAGAAGAAAATGTTATCAGGAGCATATCTCATAAGATGCTCGACAACAAGTGACTCTGCTATGGCTCCTTGCTTGTTCTCCGCATTTATAAGACACCATTCTTCAAGTATCTCGAGAAGAAGAGGGTCACGAATATGAATCTTCTTATTTTTCCCAAACCGTATCTTCTTTTCATTCACATCGAGGTTATAAAGAACATTCAAAATAAAACTTGAGCGCAGGAGGTCAATATATGCTGCAACTGTCTTTGGAGACTTGAGCTCTATTTTTTTGGCAATGCCCTCCCAGCTCACGGTGCTCTGAAGCGTTTCAACGACTGCTTTAAGAATCTGCCGCGCAAGGATATCGCTTCTCTCAGCTTTAAGAACCGTATTCTTAATCCATGCTAAATATGCTTTTTTTGCTTCTTCTCTGCTCCCGCCCATATCAGCTATGCTCAACGGGAATCCTCCATGAAGCATATATTTTTCAAGATGCCTCTGAAGTTCTTTTCTGAAAAGAAGGGCCTGTGACGCGCTTCTCTCAAGAGAGTCTGCTGAGAATACAGGAAGCTTGCCTACTATTTCCGGCTGCATAAGCTCTACAAATTCCCTAAATGAGAGAGGAGAGAGCGTAAAATCTCTTCCATTTCCTCTTCTCCCTGGGAAAAGCTCAACTTCCCGTTTCACTGCAATACTTGAAGAGCCTGTGATAATAAGAATATCGCTCTTCAGTTTACCCCTGTCCACGAGGTATTTGACCGCGCGATACCATTCCTTAGGAATCGTTATTTCATCAAGAATTATGACTGAACGCTGTATGGCCTGTTCTTCTTTGTGTTGAAGATAGGTCTCAAGAATCTCCGTGAGTTCCTTAAAATCGGACAGATTCTCACAATTAAAGTAGAAAACCGACTGCGGATCCCATTTTAGAAGGGTCTCGCGTATGAATAATTTGAGCGCGGTCGTTTTTCCTGCTTGCCGCGGGCCCGTAAGAATGTGAAGCGCAAAGGGTTTCAGTGGAATGTTACCGATTACTCTGGGGATCCAGCGATGCTTCTTCTCTTTCCATCTGAGTATATCATAATCATCTTCAATTGCCTTCGGATCTTTCCACCAGAGATTCTGCTCCGCGAGGATGCTGATGTCCATATCGGTATTTAGAATACTGATATTTATATATTTATCGGTATTCTAAATATCGATAAAGAACAGGAGTGAGAGAAATGCCGACGCAGGTGTGAAAAGTGTAAGAAAGAGAGCTTTCATTTCAAACTGGGTGTAATACCCCGCAGCTTGCTGCGCCAGTTTGAAATTAGAGATTTCCGTCTAGAAGCCGAGCGTAATACCCCATCAGCTTGCTGTGGGGACCTCAAGGTTTTCCAAACCTTGACGGCACTCAAGATTCAATTGCCAGAATCTTGATGTAGCGAAGGCTTAGGAATTCTCTTTATTTAGAAATGAGAAATTGTGGTATCCTATTTTTCGGATACCACACTAAAATCGCAGATTATAACTCATAAGGGTAAATGGTAAGTTCTCGTTGGAATCTCTGATTGGTATGCGTGTACTTATTGTACAATATCCCCCATTGTGGAAGAAGTGGCTCAACCCGACATATCCGAATGCATGGTCTCCGCTATATTTTTCTATCTTGATCCCACCAGCAAATACTAAATTTTTCTTTAGGGGAACTTCGAAAACCGAGTCTGCTCCCTTAAGGTAAGCGTGGATTCCGATGATAAATGGCACTGTACGCAATGTATAATTGAGCGAAGGGTTTGTGCTGAACGGTCTGGGCTCAACAGTCCAACGTCTTGGCAGGCGTCCGGGCTCATGTAATTCCTGACCTGGAACCCCAAACGAATCAAAAGGATTGTTGAGCACTCCAGACTCCGGCTTTCCCCCAATCATGCGTCGAAAAACTCCTGAGAAATCTTCAGAAAATGTATTGTCCGCAGCATAATGCCATGAGTCAGGAAGATGATCTAAAAAATCATCAATCCGAATGTTTCTTACAAAAGATTCTCTGACCGCTTCTTGCACAGAGCGCCTCACTTCTCGCCAAACCGGTTTTGCTATAATCTCATCAATTGTTTTCCGCTTTTCAATGCTTTCTTCAATCTTTCCGATAAGATTGTGCAATGTAACATAGTTTGTTGTACGAAATGAAAGGCGTTGCACAAGATAATCTCCCGAAGTTTCTTCAAGTGCAAGTTTCTTAAGAGAGAACTGATACAAGAGACCAATTTTAGTATCCCCGCCCTCAGGGTTTATTTCTTTGTGAGGAACTACTGGCAGGGGAAGATCATTCGCAAAAGAAGCAGAAAGAAAAGCAGAACTCAGAGCAGTCATCACTGTTGTTCGAATAATGTTTTTATATGCTCGTAAAAACTTTAAGTGTTTCATGTTAGTCTTATTTTCACAAAAAGAAGATATTTAAACACATATGATATAAAGAGATATCTTTCCAATAGAAATTACGATTATTAAAGTGATTTCCTATAATTCCGCATTTCTTGCAGAAAGGCTTATAAATACCATTTGCGGCGTTTATCAATGGTATTAAGATTAATCAATGCAACAGGAGCAAAGCCTGGTACAACAATCCTTGTCGACGGAGAAGCCTGCACAGTGCGCTTAAATGATATAAGCAAGACAGGAAAGCATGGCGCGAGCAAATGTCGCATCGAGGCAATATCTATCTTCACAGGCAAGAAGAAAATAATATCTGTTCCTGGGGACTCACGCTTCGACGTTCCAAATATCGAGAAGCGCAAGGCTCAGATACTTAGTGTTTCAGAAAACACTGCTTCTGTCATGGATTTGGAGAGCTTTGAAACTATGGACCTTGTTTATGCAGAGGACTTGAAAGAACAGATTGCGCCTGAAAAGCAGGTGGAGTACTGGGATATTGAAGGCAGGAAAGCAATCATGAGGGTAATGTAAGATGGCTGCTAAAATACCAATTGCACAGGCACGATTGTTCGGCAATGTTTTTGTGTGCAGAAACTGCAGCCATAAAATACGAACGCAAGCTGTCAGAGTAATAGCTAAAAAAGTCCGTTGTGTGAAATGCGGCAGTCACGCATTGCGCCCGGTTCGTAAAAAGTAGGAAGTATGAACTTTATAGTATATGATATCACATTTCTCGTGTTGTTCACTCTGCTCGTAGCTATTTTTCTTTACACTCGCAAGCACAATCTGAAGAGAGAGGGTCTTCTTTATTTATACCGCACAAAGTTCGGTCTGCAGCTTATCGAGTGGACAAGCAAGAAGTACGCGCGCATCCTCAGACCTTTGCAATACTTTGTGATTGCTTCAGGTTATCTGTTAATGGCAGGTATGATATGGCTGCTAGCAAAACTCTCATATAGCTATCTCACTTCGCCTTCATTAGCTCAGCAGCTTCGTGTTCCGGTCTTGACCCCGCTGATTCCCTATATAGACCGTCTCTTTGCAGTTGATTTTCTTCCACCTTTCTATTTTACATACTGGATTATAATAATCGCAATAATCGCAGTCCCGCACGAATTCGCACACGGGATTTTTGCCCGCTTAAACAAGATAAAGATTCACTCAACTGGTTTTGGTTTTCTAGGTCCGTTCCTTGCTGCGTTCGTCGAACAAGATGAAAAGCAGATGAAAAAGGCAAAGAAGTTCGACCAGCTTGCAGTTCTTGCCGCAGGCACATTTGCAAACATCACCATGACTGTATTGTTCGCGCTCATTCTCTGGATTTTTACTATATCAGTTTTTGCGCCTGCAGGAGTTTATTTTAACACTTATGCAACTACTACTATTGCAACAGAAGATATTCAGACAATAAATGGTCTTCCCTTGAGTGAAGCGCAAGGTTTTCTTAACTCTACAAATGAGACACTTATCTCTCTTGCAACAAATACAACTAGATATTCTGCATCTCCTGTTCAGATTGCCCAGACCTTAAATGAGAAGAGACCGGCAATTATAGTATACGAAGATACTCCTGCGCTCAATGCACGTCTTCGCGGCGCCATTGTATCTGTAGACAATCAATCCATTACTTCATATGAAGAATTGCGCACCATTCTATTATCCTATGCACCCAAAGACAATATCACTATCACTACCAAAGACAAGCAAGGAGCAGAACAGCATTTCCATATAACTCTGGCTGAGCGTGAAGGCAAGCCTTATCTCGGCATAGGTGTGATTCCACTGCAGGTGCGTGGAGTCAGAGGTTTTGTTTACAAGTTTATCACCAGCGCCCGTGACCCGATGCTCTACTATGAATCTAAGTTTGGAGATTTCGGAATCTTTGTTTACGACCTTCTCTGGTGGATTGTAGTAATAAATATTTCTGTTGCTCTTTGTAATATGCTTCCGGTGGGCATATTTGACGGTGGTAGATTCTTTTACCTCACTATCTGGGGTATTACAGGTAGTGAAAAAGCAGGAATGCGCGCCTTCAAGATATCAACATGGGTGATTCTCGCACTAATTACGATATTAATGATTAAGTGGGTTTTTGTTATTTTCTAAAGAATAATTCCTGTTTGATAAATGGTATTAATGCCATGTGAACTGCTTGTTTTGTGTATTCTTTTCTATTCAATATTCCATTAGTAAGAAGACTGATTGCACCTTCATAAGAACCTATTTTTCTGTTCGGAGTAAGTCCAGTGCGATAGAATGCATCGTTCGCATCAGTCATATCTTCCATAATCATTTTAGTAATAATTGGGGGATATTCAAATGCAGAAGAAAGTCCAAGGCTCTGATTTTTTCCATCGAAAATAATACATGCACATACATCCATTGATCCCGTTATTGTTTCTGGAACAATGATCATGCCGCTTTCAATGCCTATACCATATTCTCCTTCGCGCCATGCATTTCTTGCTCTATTGCGCGCTCCAGACACTATTTCTTCTAATGAACGAGGATGGCTTGACACTCCGGAGGATACTTCTTCCCCACAGACTTCTGCTCCATGAAAAATAAGATGTGCTTGAAGTGCCTCTCTGACTGCCAAGATTTTTACAGAATTTGTCGAACCTACGTAAAATATCATTCCCACTCTGTTGATGCAGGGGGCTTATCGCTCGCATCAAGTAAAGCTACTTTTCTTCTCACGGAAATTAAATTGAAAAGAGCTATAAAAATATTTAGATAATGTATCATGTAATTATCTGCACGCCTTGTTTTGTATAGACTGCAAGACATATTCCAACAGGTATGTTCAGCAATGCAGAAATTAGTGCCATGTGCTCTTTTCCTGTTCCAGATGCAAGAGAAACTGCAACCTCAAATTCTTTTCCTATTTGAGGCTTCAGGCTTTCAATTAATACTTTCTTCAGCTCAAGCAATGGAAGCGTATTATCAATCTCAATCACGCTGCATTTCTCACTTGCTGGAAAGTCATTAACTGTATTATTAACTACTAATACAATGTGTTCACATTCCATGCGATGCATTAAAGCTGTGATTTGCCCCCAATTTTCCTTGTCATTACCCACTAATGCCACGAGATGCATAACATCTGCAAAAGAATTAGATTTATAATCATTGCTGTGCTCAGATGTTAATGGTAAGAGACATTCCATTAGGTGAGATAACTTTGCGTAAATACGAGCGCCCCTACGACTCCGCTCCCCGCGAATTAATAAAGAAAATCTGTCTCTCTCTTGGCATGTTACAGCCGGGGGATTCCCGCGACATAATCGTTGATATTGTACTTATTTTAGAGGACGCCCGCAAGCAAAAGCTCTGGCTCTCCTCATTCGAGATTCGTGACCGCGTTCAGGAGTTAAGGAAGAAAAACTCTCTAGACAACAAAGGGCTTGCTGAAAGCAATATTCGCCGCCAGCTCAAGCGCCTACGAGATTCCATGCTGGTTGACAAGCAGGAGAATAAATATCGGCTTTCAGAATTTGCTCCTCTTTCTGAATTATTTGAGGTTAAAATTGAGAAGTTTCTCCTGCCACAGATGGTTGAGCGCATAAAAGAATATCTTCAGAAGCTTGAAGAGGCGGAATCACGTAAGAACTAACTTTTATAAATGAGTTTCTCTTTGTTATCTGATGGTAAAAAAAGATGTGATGCGTGTAAATCTTGCCTTGCTTGTATTGATGGTAATTTTGACTGGCGCAATCTATTTCTTCCTCGGAGTTGGTTTCGAAATATCCCTGATTGAGCATTTGCTCATGAGCCTTATAGTCCTCGCGCTATTTTTTGTCTATTCTCGCAAGAGCACATATTCCTTCTGGATGTTTGCCCTTACTTCTATCACAGTTTTCATCGCATTAAGCGTCAGTTTCAGTTCAGAGTATAATGGTGATTCACCGCTCCATCTTGGTATAGTTCTCGGCGCTCGCTCGCTCTTTTTGCTCGCGCTAATAATCGGAATATCTGCAACACATTTGCAGAATATAATAAAATCAGAAAATAAATTTGCGTATTTACTCCTTATAGTATTTATACTAGATTGGTTCATCTTAAGTATAAATGTTAAGTACTTTCAAGATTGGATTATTGAGAATCTTCTGACAGTGCCTTTTGTCATTCTCATTTTCATCAGTCATCGTTGGTTCAGGTTTTCAAATATCTCTTACGGTCTTATGTTTGCTTATATGGTTCTGCATATAGTAGGTACGCATTATACTTATTCAGAAGTGCCTTTCGGTAACTGGCTTCAGCAGACTCTCGGTTTAGGAAGAAATCATTATGACCGCGTTGTGCATTTCGCATTTGGTTTTCTGCTGGCATATCCATTCCGCGAGGTAGTAAAGCGCATAGGCACTGCTCGTGGTTTCTGGGGACTCTATCTTCCCATAGAATTTGTTTTAGCTTTCAGCGCGATTTATGAAATAATAGAGTGGATTATTGCAATAATCTTCGGCGGCGATCTCGGAGTAGCATATTTAGGAACACAAGGCGATGAATGGGATGCAATCAAGGACATGGCACTTGCAGCTCTCGGCGCGTTTATCGCAATGTTAATCACTGCAATAACTATCCTCTCATACAACGCAAAGGATTTCTGGGCAGAATGCAGGGAAAGCATTTACGTAAAAGACAAGAATCCACTCGGCGAGCATGCAATTCAGGAATGGATTAAGGAGAGAAGATAACATGGACTTTATCAATCAGGATAAATAATGAAGCTGAATAAACTAGAATTTCTATTGATGAATAATCCCTTTCGTAAATTAGTTCAAAAATATATCGAGATTAAGCGTCTTAGAGAATATTCTCAATTGCCTGGAGGCGGGAGCGTACTGGAAATAGGCTGTGGAAACGGTTATGGCTCCGGTTTGATTAAAAAATACTTCTTTCCAAGAAAGATTTACGCAATTGACCTTGATGAAAAGATGATTGCAATAGCAAAAGAGAAGCAAGATAAAGCAATCTCTTTTTCAGTTATGAATGCAACAAGACTTAAATTCAAAGATAAGACTTTCGACGCGATATTTGACTTTGGAGTCATACATCACATTCCCAATTGGAGAGATTGTCTGAAAGAGTTAAAGCGAGTACTTAAGCCCGGAGGGCAATTTATTATTGAGGATTACTCTATAGAGACATTTTCTACACTATTGGGCAAGCTTCTTAAAAGTTTTCTGAAGCATCCTTACAATTCAATGTACACTGAAGAGGAATTCATCGTGCATCTTAAGAAAATAGGATTCACAATTAAGGCACACAAACGTTTTAATTTTGGTATTCGTTATTTCATAATAATTGCGCAGAAAAAATAGTTATGGACAAATTGTTATAGCAGACGACATAAGTTTCTCCCAGTCTTGTCGTCTGCTATTAGGGGAAGGACTTAGGTCTTCCACTATAATCCTTCTTTAGCCGACCAGACGTTAACTTTACACCTCACGCAAAAGTAAGTTTTATAAACCCTTTTTTTCTCACTAGGTTATCTACTTCTTAGACATTAAGGGGTAGCAGAGCATACAAATGTTATTTATCATCAAGGTAACGACGAACAAGGAAGACAAGGCGCTAGACATGATTAGCAACCGCGCTCAGAAGAAAAACCTTAACGTATCAGCTCTTGTACGCCCTCACGGTCTCAAAGGATATATTGTTCTTGAGGCAACTGACCGTGATTCCGCAGAAGAAGCAGCATTCGATTTGCCTTATGTAAAAGGCATAATCGGCAAGACAATTACTTATGATGAAATAAAGAACATGCTTGAGCCAAAGGTCGAGGACATTAAGATTGAAATAGGAGATATTGTTGAGATGATATCTGAGCCATTCAAGAATGAAAAGGCAAAAGTCACGCGCATCGATAAGCAGAAAGGCGAAGTTGTTGTTTCTCTTCTCGGCGCATCCGTGCCTATTCCTGTTACTGTCAAATTAGATAACGTAAAGGTTATAAGGCGCGATGATAAGGCTGAAGAGGACAAGGGAGAAGAAGAAATGAGCGACGAGAGCAAAGAGGACGATTACGGAATATGAAAGTAAAATTAATTGTTGAGGGCGGGGCAATGAAGCCAGGACCTGCAGTAGCTCAGCAGCTCGGACCGCTTGGTGTCAATTTAGGTAAAGTCATTAGCGATGTGAATGCAGCAACTTCTGGTTTCAAGGGCATGAACGTTCCTGTTGAATTAGAAGTTGATACAAAGACAAAGGGATACGCAATCAAAGTATTTTCTCCATCAGTCGCAGAACTTATAAAGAAAGAACTCAAGTTAGAAAAGGGTTCTGGCAATTCTGAAACAACAAAAGTTGGAAATATTGCGCTTGAGCAGATAATAGGTCTCGCGCAGACAAAGATGCCTGACCTTCTGGCGAAAGACCTTCGTTCAGCAGTCAAGCTCGTTGTAGGAACATGTGTCTCTCTTGGCGTTTTAGTAGATAATAAGCCAGCTAAGGATATCGAGAAAGATATAGACGCAGGCAAATATGATAAGATAATTTCACAAGGTATTACTGAAGTTTCTGAAGAGAAAAAAGCAGATCTTGAAAAGCATTTCGCACAGCTTAAGGCAGCACAGGAGAAGGCAGCGAAGGCAGCAGAAGAGGCGAAGGCAGCAGAAGAAGCAGCGAAAGCCGCAGCAGCAGCCGCAGCCCCAGCAGCAGCAACCCCTCTAGCCGGAGCAACACCGGCAGCAGCCCAAGCAGCAACCCCTCTAGCCGCAGTTCCAAAAAAAGACGAAGCCAGGAAAGAAGTAAAGAAGAAATAATGCCAGTTCTTCAAGCCTCAAAAATTTAAGTGCTCTTATATCAAATAACTTTAATATTCGTAGTTCTTTAGTTGTTCGATAGATAGGGAATCACATACATATATTACGATTATTAATGTGATTCCCTATAGAGAGCTTTGAATAACCCTCTATTTTGTAGTTCTAAGAGGGTTTTCAAAGCGGCTCGATAGAGGACTTTGGGGTTTTTCAAAGTCCTCTATAACTCATGCAAATTTTTCCCCAGTGCAAACTATTAAAAACCCTCTTCCTTTTGTGATAGCAAGGGGATGTGGGGAAACCTGGTTATCCTTGCTGCTTTGGGAGCAGCCGTTCCCAGTTCAAATCTGGGCATCCTCATAGAATACTTTAAAAACCCTTTTTCCAACATCCCTATATGGGCGCAAAGACAAAGAAGATTAAAGCAGCAGGCAAGTTTGGTGCAGGTTATGGTACGCTTGTCAGGAAAGAATACAACGCTATAGAAGCGTTGCAGAGGAAGCGCCAGCAATCCCCATTTCATCCTCGCGGAAGAGTCAAGCGCATCGCCGCAGGTATCTGGAAATGTATAAGGACAGGCAAAATCTTCGCAGGACCAGCTTATTCTCTGAAGGTAAACAAATAAGACTTTCTGCCTTCAATTTTTATTCAAACTAGTATCTCCGAATAAGATTTAGTACTATGAAATTACTCCATAAAGCTTATATA
>CAZKON010000013.1:0-24680 GCA_964554415.1 Candidatus Woesearchaeota archaeon
TCTATAGCGAGCCAGCCTCAAGAATTGGCGAGCGGTGACTGGTGGTTGTTGACAACAACCTACGCATCCATTCTCGTCGTCTTCGTCTCTGCCTGCCCACGCCATCCGTCTTCATACTTCTTTTTACTGCGCAATTCCCGAAACGCTCTCAAATACAAATACAACCGCGCCGCATATAACTCTAAAGTCCACCAAACTTGTTTCAGTGTGCGCGGCTGCCGCAATGCGAACAAAGCACCCCATTTAATCTCGTTCCAAAACGACTTTGTGCGCGGCATATCAGACGTGATTTTGTTCAGGTTTTCATGCCCTTTCACATTTCTTATTTTTTGTGCAAGCCAGTCGTTCCATGTAGAAGGATTTTTCACAAAGACCTCTGCTCCAGGCACGTACTTGATTTTGTAACCTTTTTTCCAGAAAAGATAAGGAATAATACTGTCCTCACTTGCTTCCAATGGGAAATCTAAAAGAACTCCCTTGCGTATGGCAAACAAATATCCTGAGAATTCAAAGAATTCTCTTCTCTTTGAAAACTCACGCCTTGCTCTGTCAATGCCTCTAAAAGCAACATGCGCCCAATAGCCATATTTTGTATCAGCAGAATCAACAGCTACAGGCTTTCCTGTCACGCATCCTATGCTTTTGTCTGCGAATGCTTCCTCAATCTTTCTAACTGCATTGTCAGAAATATACACATCGCCGTCTGTCAGAATAAAGAAGTCATCAGTGTTCGAAGAAGCGTATTCCTGCATCAATAAATTCAAAGCATAACTCTTTCCCTCGCCCGGATCAAGATAAAAAAAGAAGCGCTTGTCTTTAATCTCGTTTCGCAAAAATTCCTCAATTTCTGGAAAAGGATCTACGACAGTCACACGCACGTCTTTTCTTCTTTCTGCCTGCTTCAGGAATGTCTGGACTGCGCGCAGTGTTGATTTCGGCTCTTTGTATGAGGTTATTATTACATCAATCATTTCGTCTCCAGAGGATACTCCTCAGGTCTGATAATCACAACATTCTCTCCGTTTTTCTTCTTCGCGACAAGGCGCACTTTCTTCGTGCCCTGCTTCCCAATATCAGAGACTTCAACTTCTGTAACTTCAATTTCCTCTCCGCCAATAACAAGTGTGTCGCCTTTCTTGACTTCCACTGCTTTCTTTTTAACCATAGATACTCTGGCAGACAGAAACTTATAAACCTTATGAACTTTATTTTCAGATGGTAAAACGCGCTGTTGTTCTCTGCTCAGGAGGCATTGATAGTGTGGCGACTGCACACTATGTCAAGAAAAAACTCTCGTATGACGAGATAGTCATACTTTTTTTTGATTACGCGCAAAAATCGCTGATTCACGAGCGCCAATGTTCAATAAAATGTGCGCAGGTACTTAATGCCTTATTTCATGAGATTCGATTACCAGAGCTTGGAAATTTCTCTTTTTCATTGATTAATAAGGAAGGTTATGTCAAAAAACTATCTCCAGAAGAGCTGAGCGACACTCAGGCAGAAAGTGCTCGCTTCTATGTGCCAGCAAGAAATACTATTTTTCTTTCCTACGCTCTGGCACTATCAGAATCTTTGGCACATGCGCAGCCGGAAAAAGGAGTGCCGGATATTTTTATCGGATTCAAAAACGAAGGTGCAGAAAGCTTTCCTGACACAACACAGGAATTTTTAAATCGCATAAATGCACTTGCATCAATAGGGTGCATGCAGCCCTCTCAAATTCACGCTCCATTGATAGCTCATGACAAGGAAGAAATTATTGCACTCGCTTTAGAGCTAGGCATCAATCTTGTCCAGACGTGGAGTTGTTATCAATCCAGCCATCTGCACTGTGGCACTTGTCTCGCCTGTCGCCTGAGACAGGCAGGATTTAAATGGGCAGGGATTGTTGACCCCACTTCTTACGCTAAGTCATAGGAGTATTTTTAAACATAGAACGCAAAAGAATTAAATGTTAACGCCAAATGATGTCGCTTTGGTTATTCCAACTTATAATCGTGCAGAAGATGTTAATCGTACACTTCGCGTTTTGATTAAAAGCAAGAATGTTCCGGGGCAAGTTTACATAGTAGATCAAAGCAAAGACAGAAAGACAAAAGATGTTATAAAAAAATATGCAAAACACTATCCAATAAAGTATGTGTTTTCAAAACAGCCTTCGTCAAGCCGAGCTGAAAACATAGGGGTGCGGCTTGCAAAGAAGAAACATAAGCTAATCCTTATTTCAGGAGATGATATGGATTACATGCAGGGATACATGAAGAATCTTGTTAAGGAATTCAATGAGCATCCTGAGTTGATGGGTCTCGGTGGCATGGATGTGCAGGCAGGAGCCGCGCGCCATTTCACACGCTCAAAGATTGCAACATTTATACTTAAGATATTTTTCCTTCCTATTCCAGAAGATCATAGATTTAGGATTACAGGACCTTATGGTTCTACATCAAGCCCGGAGATTAAACGAGCAATCCGTGATGCACAGTGGATTCCAGGCTTTAATAACTGTTTCAGGAGAGAAGTCTATGAAGAATATGTATTCCCTGAAAGTAAAGGCTATAACGTTCTTGAAGACATTGATTGTTCTTACAACGTTTTCAAGAAGTATGGTGCGGGCAGTTTAGTGATAACCCCAAATTGCAGAGTCTGGCATAGAGAGAGTCAGGCTGCAAGGTATCCTCCCAAGAAAAGAATCTTTGTTAATCATGAAGACCACTTCGCATTTTACTATCGTCATTTTCACACTCCTCTCGGCATGTTGAAGATGTGCTGGTCTTTGCTTGGGATAGTTTTAGGAAACAGCGCTAATGCTTTGGCACGCAGAGAAAAGGAAGCGTTTCTGCACGCAAAATATGTTTTTCAGGGAGTCTGGCTCGCATACAAAAATCGTGAGAAAATAAAGCGCAATAAATTCAGGACATTTCTCAACGATGACCTTTCTTTGAAATCGGAATTCGCGTAACTGTTCAGACTAAAATGACCTTGGCTGTTAGACAAAAAATTCTTTCACTGCATCGCAAACATAAACAATTTCATCATCGCGCAATTCAGGAAACATTGGCAAAGAGAGCGTAGTTTTAGCTAATTTTTCTGCGACCGGAAAGCTGCCTTCTTTTATTCTTAAATCTTTGTATGCAGGTTGCAAGTGGATTGGCGTTGGATAGTGGATGTTCGTTTCTATGCCTCGTTCATGCAAATGGTTTTTAAGAGAGTCCCTTTTATTAGTGAGGATGTTATATATGTGGAAAACTGGCACAATTTTATTGTCACCAAGCAAAGGAATTTGGATATCACTAAGATTGCTCAAAAGCTTTGTGTATTGTTGTGCATGTACGCGGCGAAGGGAGTTCCATAAATCAAGGTAGGGGAGTTTTGTAAGGAGAATAACTGCCTGTAAACTATCAAGCCTCGCTTTTCTCCCTAAAAGGACATGACTGTATTTGCTCTCTGCACCATCATTTCTCCAAAGTTTTGCAAGCCGAGCAACTTCAGGGCTATTCGTAACAAGCGCCCCTCCATCACCCCATCCCCCTAAATTCTTTCTAGGATAAAAGCTAAAGGCGCCAGTACCCGAAATTGGTACTCGTGCGCCATTAACTCTAGCCCCATGTGCCTGGCAGCAATCTTCAATGATTGCCAGTCTGTATTTCTTGGCGATTTCTATAACCCGCTCCATTTCTGCAGGGCGCCCGTAGAGATGCACAGGAATAATTGCCTGTGTTTCATTATTGATACATTCTTCGAGTTGGCGAGAATTAAGAGTAAACGTTCTTTCATCAACATCGACAAAAACCGGTGTGCATCCTGCTTGGTTTATAGATGAAGCAGTGGTAAAGTAACTATTAGGAACAGTAATGACTTCTCCTGAAGTAATTCCATTACATCGAAGCGCGAACTCTAAAGCATCAGTGCCAGAGTTGACACCGACGCAGTAGGCGGTGTTACAGTATCTTGCAAATTCTTTCTCAAATTTTTCAATGTACTTACCGCCAATAAATGGAGCATGCTCGATTACTCCTTCAACCGATATATCAAGCTCATTTTGGATAAACCTCGAGAGCGCACTCTTTAAACTCTCCCCAATACCGGGCAAGTCTTGCACAGTATCACCTTCAAACTGACGTTTTAAATCAACAGAAGAAACTCGTTTCATGTACAATACCTCTTTCGATTTCCAGGCACGTATTTTCCCAATGAAGAGTTTCGATAGCTGAGTGTATCTGTCTTACAATAAAATTTTGCAGGATTACCAAACCAAACTTCACCATCAGGCACGCTCTTCGTGACGACGCTTCCCATTCCGATAAGAACATTACTACCAATATTTATCCATGGTCCAATAACACTTCCACCGCCAATAACAGTATCATCGCCAATTGATGCGCCTTTCCAACTCGTGGAATCAGGTTCAACAGGAAATGAGTCATCAAGAAATTTAACACCTGGTGCGATGAATACATAGCGTCCAGTAGTTACACATTCAAGAAAACACTCTTCTTTGATACTAGTATAATCTCCGATGATGTTATCGGGACCAAGACATGCAAGTCCCCCAACAGTCACATTAGTTCCTATTCGGTTATGCTCGCGAATGACTGCTCCCGGGCGGATTACTGTGTTGTTACCGATAGACGAACCATAATAAAGGACAGAATTAGAGTGGATTATCACATTATCTTCGATAACCAACTCGCCAAGCGTTTCTCGATTGCCTTCTCCAAGAACAACGTTCCTTCCAATTAAGCAGTTTTTCCCTATTTTGACACTGAGAAAATTCATTTGCGCACGCTCCGTGGCCTTAGTCCGGAGTAAGCAAACGAATTTTCGAGGTCTGAAGAACTCAAGGAACCTCTGGGTTTCAACCCAGAGTTCTTCAGACCAGGAATAATTTCTATCATTATGAATTTACCCTTAGTTATGAGTTATTAAACATTGTTGTAATCGACTTGTTGAAGAAAGTTTTGGAGTGTGAAACGAGTCCGTGTCGTAAATCTATTAAAATTATCTGAGATATAAGTAAGAAATTGTTCGTGAGGAACAACATGCAACCTTGTATGCTCACGCATGGTAATGTCATCCATAAAGTGTTTTTGCGCATCTTCCGGAGAGATATTGGTAACAGTTATATAATAATCAATAACCACATGGTACAGTTTTGTCCCAGTTCTGGGGTCTTGCTCTAATTGTCCGAAATCAAGCAAAGACGCTCTCTTAATAAAATGAGCAGGTATTCCTATCTCTTCCTCGAGTTCTTGCACAATCGCTTCATGAAATGGGTCCTGATAAACAAGATGTTCAGGTTCAAGAAAACCACCAGGGACTGTTTCAAGCGCGCCTCCCAGAAAAGATGTAGGACTTTTACGCTCGCCAAAAAGATAGTAACGCTTTTTATTGTAGTCAAGTTGAACAATGCCAGATGGTCCAGTCACCCATATTCTGAGAGTAGGATGCTCAATCGCGGCTTTGTAAGATTTATAATCAACAGGGTAAATTCCGAGATGAATCGTATCTCTCGCTAATAGAATAGTACTTGGTTCAACACCAATTATCTTAGTGCTGTATTTTACTTTTCCTTCTGCAAGTAGGTTGTTCCATTTTTCATCGATGAACATCTGCTCTTTATCAGTAAATTCCTTTGTTTGGTTGGAGAGTTCTAATCTTTTAAACGTTGGAATTCCACTCGTCTGTGACAAATGGTTTTTATAGCGGGTGAAATTCTGAGCGTGATAAAAAACTGCCAGAGCGTCAGCTCTTGCATGCGGCCCGTCTGTGACAGGCAGTTCTTGACATCTCGCAGCAATATTGAAGAAACCGTGGGATTCTTTAAGCTGTCTGATAAGTGCTTCTTTTTCAACCATTTTTCATCTCCTCAAGAACGGATTTTGCGGCTAGATATCCTTCAGGTATGCCAACATCAAATATAGTTCCTTTGAGGAGAAAGCCATGTAGCGCGCCATCTAAAATCAGTGCATTCAAGAGAACTGCTTCTGATTCTTCACAAGGGATACTATGCAGGTAATCAAATATCTTGCTCATAAACACATATCTTCCAAAAAATCTCAGATTACTTTTACTAGAAACAAGGATATCTTTAATAATGAAAGTGTCTGTCCCTACTTGTTCAGTTTTTGCATAAGCTCCTGCTCCAAAATAAGGTTTTTCTTCAACGAGTGCAATGATATTGCTTTGTAGCTGCTCACTGGCTAAGATAGTAGCTTTTATCGCAGGAATCTCTCCAAAGTGAAGCATATCTGGCAGGAGAACGGCAAATTGTTCTTTATTGGCAAAATCTTCGGCAGCATTAATTGCGTCCATAATGCCGCAAGGCTCCCTAAAAATGAAAGAAATGGGCAAGCCTCTCTCTTGTTCTTTTACAATATACTGATATAAATCATCTTTAGACTTATTGAGAACGACTGCTATTTGAGTACAACCAGAGGTAAGTGCTTCGTGAATCGTATAAGCAATGACCGGTTTATTCTTCAACATAAGCATCTCTTTTGATGCACCTCTGGTAATTGCATTCATACGTGTCCCTTTCCCTGCTGCCAGAATGACTGCTTTTTTAATCATATGTTACATAATCTGAAGTAGATAATCTAGTGTGAACAATGTCCGAGTATTCATTCCTTCTTTATTTTTATCAATATAATTAAGAAGATCTTTTTCTGGCACAATTTCTATTTTAGTATGCTCGCGTTCTTTAGAGCTAAATGACTGCTGAATCTCTTCAGGTTTTAATGAAATATTCATTAAGAAATCAGTACATACATTATAAGCAGGGCGATTTCCTCTGATATCAATGCCGAGCGTACCCATACGCATCGGTATTAGTGAGGTGACACTTTCTCGCGAGATTCCAGTCTCTTCCTCAAGTTCATTATAGAGCGCACTCTGGAAAGGGTTAGATTCAGAAAGATATTCAACATCAAGAAAACCGCCAGGAATAGTTTCGATATCTCCGCCAGTTCGTAAAGTTACACTTTTCCTCACTCCAAATACATACCAATTTTTTCCATATGAATCTGCTTTCATGACTCCGGAAGGACCAGTTAGCCAAACTTTTGCAATATTACTGTTAAGTGTAGTGCGATAATGTTTGAAGTCTCTCGGATATGCATCCACATGTAATTCATCTTCATTAACATAAATAGTTTCAGGATTGATTGCAGCTATAGCATTAGAGTATTTTACCTTGCCTTGCGTAAGAAGTTTCTCCCATTCCCCATCTACAAATTTCTCTTCTTCAGAAGAGAATGTTCGCGTTGTTTGGTGGATTACAATGCATTTATATCCTTGATATAATCTTTCAAAAGAGTACATTGCCTGTATTTTTTCAATGAGCGATTTTTTAGTAATCATAAGAAATTAGATAAGAGTTGCTTTAAATATTCTCGCAGTCATGTTTAGTCTTAGAGATAAATCCTCTGCAGTTGAGCGCTCCAAATTCAATCTTCTTTCCTTTTTTCTGTAATATCTCAACAGCATCATACCACTCGCCAATATCAAGCGATGAAAGAAGAGTCATAGCTCCGTCGTGATTCATATCATCTGCAATGTATCTGTCAATAACAAAATCCGCAAGCTCTTTATGAGGGATATATTTGACTTCAGGGAAAATGTCAGGTTTCATGCGCTTCTCAATATCTTGTCTGCTCAATGGCGTGTGCAACACGGTCGTGATAAGTCCGCTGAAATCAGGACTTCCGGCACTGTGCACTCCAGTTATTTTTTTAGTTAAAAGGTCTTCAGGATTCAATCCAAGTTCTCGCTTTATCTTTTCATGTAATCCGCGTTCAATATACACTACGTTGGCATCAACAGGCAAAACTCCTGCAGTCGAACAGTCAAACACACCGGCAACATGAGTAGCATTGCAAGCTCTGCGATGTACTAATACAGTATCATCAGGCAGAATGAGCGCAGCTCCAACAGCTGCAATTTGCATAGAGTCATAAATTCTTTGGCTCAATGGATTAGGTTGTTGTTCTGCTGTTCTGCTTGTGGCAAGATATTGCTTGTATTCAACATACTCAAAAATAAAACTCTGAGGGTATAGACTTACGCCAATAAGGTTCGCCCTGCCTCTCGGTGTAGAAGTTGCTTGCGGATACTTTGGGATGATTTCAGTGTTCCAGAAATTATTTATATACTCTATATCTTGTTCAGTGCATCTCTCTGAAAAATCTTTGTCTAAAACTTTCATTTGTAAACTATCTATTGAAACAGGTTTCTCAGGATGATAATAAATCTCAATGTCGTGTCTCATGATTATGTCATAACTCTAAAGGAGTATTTAAACTTTATCTTCATCCAAAACATATTTACGCAAACAACATTTGTCGTTTCATCACGACAAACTTTTTAAACGAATTGCCCCTCACTTTAAAATGCCGACAGAGATAAAAGAACGCAAAGAATACATTGTCAAGTCATCTAATCCATTTGTAGATGCCCGCGGGCGCATTGATAATTATGATATGATTTTTCCAGTAAATATGGCAAATATCATAACTTCAAAAGCAGGAAGCATTCGCGCAAATCATTATCATCCCGAGCAATTGCAGCAATGTCTTCTTGTTTCAGGAAAATATATCAGCGTATTCAAGGACTTAACGAATCCAAACGCTCAGGTTTCATCTCAGGTTATCCGTGCAGGAGACTTATCAGTTATGCCTCCCATGGTTGCCCACACAATGATATTTGTGGAGGATTCAGTTTTCGTAAATCTTGTGCCGGGAAACAGAGACCATGATAAGTTTGGGGAGCATACAGTTCCTTTCATGCTGGTTAAGCCAGAAGAAGCGCAGACATTTATCGAAAAACACAAAGCAGAGTTATAAAAGACAGTGGCAGAAAGCAGAATTATACAGGAAGACATTCGTATCATTACAAACGAACTGAAAGATGTAGCACCGCGTTTAAATGGAAAGACTGTTTTCATCTCAGGAGGTGCAGGATTCCTGGGCCGCTATCTTGTTGAAACGCTGGATTATTTGAATCGTCATGTGTTAGTTCACCCATGTAAGATTATAGTCGCAGATACTTTCATCAGCGGTAAGAGAGACGCAGTACCAAAAAGCGAGCATATTACCTTATTACATCAGGATGTTTCAAAGCCAATTACTATAGATAGTCCTGTGCACTTCATCTTGCATGCAGCAAGCATTGCCTCGCCTATCTTTTACAACAAATTCCGCGTCGAGACAATTGATGCAGGTGTTTTAGGCACGAAGAATCTGCTCGAACTTGCACGAGAGAAGAAAACAGAGAGTTTCCTATTCTTTAGTTCAAGCGAGATTTATGGCAATCCAGACCCCGTACACGTTCCAACTAAAGAAGAATACAATGGAAATGTCTCTTGCGTAGGACCAAGAGCATGCTACGACGAGCCAAAGCGTCTTGGTGAGACTTTCTGTATGACCTACGCAGATATCTACAATTTACCTATTAAGATTGTGCGCCCTTTCAACATCTTCGGTCCAGGCATGCGCCTAGACGATGGAAGAGTCATGCCGAATTTTGTAGTCTCTGCCATGAAAGGCGAAAAAATACCTATCTACGGCGACGGTTTGAACACGCGGACATTCTGTTATATCTCCGATGCAATTACCGCTTTTTATCTTGTTCTTTTGTCAGATCAAAATCGCGAAGTCTTTAATGTTGGTTCAGACGAGCAGGAAATTTCTATGAAGCATCTGGCAGACATAGTAATAGGTCTTGTCCAGAATGACGATGCCCGCGCTCATCTAGTGGAAGGGGCAAATGATATGTATCAAAAGAAAGTGGATCCCCAGCGCCGTTGCCCTGATTTGACTAAGATAAGAACGACACTCGGTTATATTCCTAAGGTGAGTCTGGTTGCAGGAATTCGCCGTTTCATAACCTGGGCTCGTGAAGAGATGGAGAGTCAGGGCAGAGGCTACGGTCCGCAGAAAGCCTGCCGTATCTGTAGCAATCCTGTTCTTTTGCCAGTAATCTCCTTGGGTGATTCTCCATTGGCAAATAATCTCATCACTTCCGACAGCAAAGATGCCGCAGAATTTTATCCATTGGAGATAGTATACTGCCCTACCTGCCATCTCTGCCAGCTTTCATATGTCGCGCCTCCTGAAAAGATGTTCAGGCATTATGTTTATCTAACTTCAACTACCAACACATTCAAGCAGCATTTCAAAGAATTTGCAGAAACAATTTCGAAAGATTTTAGTCTTAGCTCAGACTCATTAGTTGTAGACATTGGCAGCAATGATGGTTTGCTCTTAGGTTACTTGAAAGAAAAAGGCGTTCGTGTAATGGGAATTGAGCCCGCGGAAAATATTGTCGAGATTGCTCGCAAGAACGGTGTTGACACAATAGGAGATTTCTTCACAGAAAGCACTGTAAATGATATACTTAGGATAAAAGGCAAGGCAGACCTGATTACAGCAAACAACGTCTTTGCACATATAAACAACATAAAAAATGTAATAAAGAATGTCAAGCTTCTCCTGAAAGATAATGGGGTCTTTTGCATAGAAGTTCAGTACCTCTTAGACACAATTCAGAATCTCACTTTTGACAACATTTATCATGAGCATCTTTCTTATTACAGTTTGCTCGCGCTTGATGAGTTTTTTAAGCGTCAGGAAATGCAGCTCTTCAAGGTTAAACATGTTGATTCTCACGGCGGCTCCCTTCGTGTATTTGTACAAAGAAATGGAGGCAGGCATGCAGTTGATTTATCAGTATCAGAAACCTTAGAGCGTGAGCGCAGTGCTGGTCTGGATCGTTATGAAACCTATCAGAAATTTGCTCAGGAGATATATGCCATTAGAACACGCTTCAAAAGTTTCACAAACTCTGTGAAAGCGCAGGGGAAAAGAATGGTAGGCTATGGTGCTCCGGCAAAAGCCACAACTTTCCTTAATTTTTGCGGCGTAGATAAGAATACTTTAGAGTATGTAGTTGAAGATAATGCACTTAAGCATGGTCTGACAATTCCCGGGGTGAATATCCCGATTGTCGGTCCGGACAAATTAGCGCAGGACACTCCAGATTATGTTGCTGTTCTCGCTTGGAATTTTGCCGACGAGATTATGAGAAAAAACGAAACATCAAAACAAAGAGGAATTAAGTTTGTCCTTCCGCATCCAGAGCCAAAAATTATTTAAGCAGTCTGAAGTGCTTTGTCAAAGATATTCTTCAATTTAGTATTGCGCAGTTTGATGGAAAAACGCGTAGAAATCAGCTTTCTGCTATTCTTTCCGTATTTTTCTCTCAGGCTCTTATTGTCAATTAGCAGAGTAACTTTATTACAGAGCTCATCAATGACTTTCTTGTCAATATTCTTGATTTCAGCAAGAAATTTCTTAGACCTGACATTACAGGGATAACTTGGTTCAGTATATCCTCTGATATTTTGGGATTTTTTGATGAGAAATCCGTTATAGTCATCTATTACATAGTCTGAAAATGCATAAGAATCAAGAGCTACAATGGGAAGCCCGTAAGACATGGCTTCAAGCATTACCATGAGATGATAATGATGTCCAGGAAGCAGGAATATGTCAGAATCAAGATATAATCTTTGCAATTCGTCTTTAGATATCTCTTTTTCAATAAGAGTTATTTTTTTATTCTTGATAATCCTGTCTGCTATTTCCTGCGGGACTCTACAGCGGATAGTAAGCATCACATTTCTCTTATGAGCTATCTTCTCAAAAAGTTCAACGGTTTCAAGCCCTCCCTTTGAATAAAAATCTTGGGAGTTTGTAGTTGAACCTACAAATAAAAGTTTTACGACAGATTTATTTTTCTTGGAAAGAAGATATAAAGGTTGTTTTTTGATTCCAGTTCTAACAAGAGTGCACTTCTCAGAAACTCTTTTAGAAAAATTATTTTTCATATAAATTAAAGAAGGAGTATTTGTACAGATAATCTTTTTACAAAGCCGAGAAGAGAGCTGGCGTTCTATTTCATTTTTATTCCGCTTAAAAAATTCATAATTGTAGCCAGCAATGCTAAAAGGGTTGTCAAGAATTTCCAGAACATAAGGCAGATTATCTTGGTATATTTTACTCATAGCAAAAACAAGAGCTATAGAGAGCTTTGAATAACCCTCCAATTTCGATGTCCCTCGAGGGTTTTCAAAGCGGTTCGATAGAGGACTTTGGGGTTTTTCAAAGTCCTCTATATTTTGTGGCACCCTTGTAGCAGTCATTTTTTCAAATATGATATTACTCTTAAAAATATTTAAAAAAAGATGATATGCTTCTCGGACAAACGGCGTTTTCCTCAGAAGAGAGATTACACGAGACGAACTATGCACCTGCGGTGGAAGGACATTGTATCCTTTTGGGGGATTTTCTATCAATGAGCTATACGAGGTATGAAGTTTAAAAGAAGCCGGGAAGAGCTGTACTTTCTTTTGCAATATGCGGTCTTCCGAAGCGTTCATACCTCGCTTATCATCTAAATGTTTTTAAATCTATCTTATTACTTTCCCTTATGTATGCAAAGAGTGCACTAATCATTGGGATTACTGGACAAGATGGTTCATACTTGGCAGAGTTTTTGTTAAATAAAGGATATACTGTTATAGGCATCATTCGAAGAAGCAGCAGCTTCAATACAAAGAGGATAGAGCATATTTTTCAGGATCCACATGAGAAGAATCCGAGATTAAAGCTAGTATATGGAGATTTACAGGACTCGTCGGCAATCAGTAAGATAATTGCTGAGTTTATGCCGGATGAAGTCTATAATCTTGGCGCGCAAAGTCATGTCAGAATTAGTTTTGACCTGCCGGAATATACTGGAGATATCA
This sequence comes from Candidatus Woesearchaeota archaeon, assembly GCA_964554415.1. GTDB lineage: Archaea > Nanobdellota > Nanobdellia > Pacearchaeales > GW2011-AR1 > JAGVXD01. Next base: position 12,809 of record CAZKON010000013.1, read on the forward strand.
CCGGGCTTGGCACATTACGGGTACTTGAAGCAATTAAAACCTTATCAAATCATACAGGGAAAAAAATTAAATTTTATCAGGCATCTTCTTCAGAGTTGTTTGGAAAAGCTAAGCAGGTACCACAAAATGAAGAGACTCCTTTTTATCCACGAAGCCCCTACGGCTGCGCTAAGCTTTACGCATATTGGATAACTAAAAATTATCGCGAAAGCTACGGGCTCTTTGCCTGCAATGGAATTCTTTTTAATCACGAATCTCCCAGACGCGGAGAAACATTCGTAACGCGCAAGATTACAAGAGGAGTGGCTCGAATTATGAAAGGTATTGAAAGCGAAATATATTTAGGAAATCTTGATGCAAAACGCGATTGGGGCTTTGCAGGAGATTACGTAGAAGCAATGTGGCTGATGTTGCAACAAGATAATCCGGAAGATTACGTTATTGCAACAGGGGAAACGCATTCAGTGAGAGAATTTCTTGAAGAGACTTTTCGACTAGCAGGCGTAGAAGTTATGTCAAATGGGAAGAAAGAAATTGAAGAAGAATATATAAGAAAAGATAATGGCAATGTTGTTGTAAAGATAGACCCCAGATATTTTAGACCAGCAGAGGTTGATTTACTTTTAGGTGAATCTCAAAAAGCCAGACTGAAGTTAGGGTGGAGACCTAAAGTGTACTTCAGGGAGCTAGTCAAGATGATGCTTGAGCACGATATCCACGAACTAAAAAGAGAGCTCTATGGAAAAAATAATGGAAATTAAACTCATGCATAACTCGTTCTCGGAAGAAGAACTAGAAGCAGTTATAAATTGTTTTAAATCAGGAGAATATACGCAAGGAAGGATTGTTCAGGAACTTGAGCAAAAGTTTGCTTCTTATGTAGGAACAAAATATGCAGTAATGGTAAACAGCGGGAGTAGCGCAAATCTTCTTATGACAATGCTTCTCAAAGAGAAGCTTGCTCTTGAAGACGGGGACGAAGTTTTAGTTCCGGCTGTGACATGGCCTACTACAGTGTACCCCTTGCTCCAGTATCGGCTAAAGCCAGTCTTTTGCGATGTTGATGAAACTTTCAATATTTCTTTAGAATCAATAAAACGTATGACAAATCAAAAGACAAAGGCAATATTTCTTGTGCATCTTCTCGGTCAACCGGTAAATCTTGTAGAGATTATAAGATTTTGTCAGGAAAGGGGCATCATCGTGCTTGAAGATTGCTGTGAGAGTCTCGGTGCAAGATATCTCAATGTTCACGTTGGCAATTTCGGAACAATGGGAAGTTTTAGTTTCTATTTTGGTCATCACATGAGTTCCATAGAGGGTGGAATGATTGTCACAAATGATGAAGAGCTTTATGACTTGCTTAAATCCGCAAGGTCTCATGGATGGGTAAGGAATTCTTCCAGAGCTGAAAAATATAAGGACTATTCAATTGATAAAAATTTTTTATTTGACATGCCAGGATACAATGTAAGAAGCACAAATCTCAATGCTGCAATAGGGCTTGTGCAGTTAAAGAAACTTGACAAATCAATAATCATCAGAAAGGAAAATCATCGTCTTTTTCAGGAGTTGATTAAGCATGAAAAGAGAATCGTCCTGCAAAAAGTTCTTTTGACAGAGACAAGCTCATTTTCTCTTGGTATTCTTCTTCAGCAGCCAAGTGAGCGTGATTATCTCCTCGCTAATCTGCCAAAGAAAGGCATTGAATGTAGGCACATAGTGGCAGGAAATCTTTTGCGGCAGCCATTTTTTAAAAAAATAATCGGCATGTATCTCCAAGATTCCTGTACATTTGCGGACATTATCCACACCAACGGTCTCTACTTGCCAAATAACCAATTTCTTGACGAAGAAAAGATTAGATATGTTGTAGACTCTCTAATCTTCTTATTAAATGAAAAGCAGCAGGACTTAAAAACATATCCTGTTGGGTAGTTACATGGAAAAAAATATCAAAATTTTAGTTACCGGAGGGAAAGGTTTTCTTGGAAAGCATGTCTGTGAAGAGTTGCACTCGCGCGGATTTAAGAGCATAATTACTTTTTCACGAAAAGATTACAATCTCACAAGAGAGAGTGATGTAGAGAAATTGTTTAAAGATAAGGCGCAGATTGATGTCGTGCTCCATTTAGCTGCAGTCGTCGGAGGTATAGGATTTAATAAAGAAAACCCCGGAAGAATTTACTATGAAAATATAATGATGAACACACTTGTCCAGGAATACTCTCGGCTCGCAGGAGTATCTAAATTCGTCGGCGTAGGCAGTGTATGTTCTTATCCAAAAATAGTTTCAACTCCCTTTAAGGAAGAAAGATTATGGGATGGTTATCCTGAAGAAACAAATGCTCCCTATGGTCTTGCTAAGAAATCAATGCTAGTCCAAAGCCAGGCATACGCGCAACAGTACGGGTTTAATGCAGTCCATCTAATTATGGTTAATCTATATGGTCCTGGTGATGATTTTAATCCTGGAACATCGCATGTCATCCCGGCGCTTATTAAAAAATTCAGTGAAGCGAGGCAAAATAACTGCAATGAAGTCACTTTGTGGGGCGCAGGAAACGCTTCGCGAGAGTTTTTGTATGTTGCTGATGCTGCGAAGGGCATCGCCAACGCGATGGAACATTATAGCAAAAGCTTCCAAGTTAATCTTGGCTCCGGACAAGAAGTGACAATTAAAGGACTTGCAACGAAAATAGCAGAGTTAACTGGCTTTACAGGGGAAATTAAGTGGGATGCAACTAAGCCAGATGGGCAGCCGAGACGGTGCCTTGATGTATCTCTGGCAGAAAAAGAATTTGGATTTAAAGCAAGAACTTCTTTGGAAGAAGGGTTAACAAAGACAATTTCATGGTATGGCTTGGAAAAATTATCCGCGTCGCGTAAGTAATTTACCCAGAGCTTTTGTAATGAGTCGTCTTGCAATGAAATACCTGCCAGAGAGTGACTCCAAACATAAAAAATAAGTATATGAATCTGTCAGTAAGCGTCGCTGATAGTGAAGCGCGCGTAATTGATTCTCATAAAGAGGAAGAAAAGTCCTGTTCATAGAATCATATTTTAAAGAAGGTACTTTTTTTCTCTGCACAAGCGGAATAGTCACAAATGCAGTGTTTTTATCAGAAATTAAAGATATAGGCGCGCCTTGAGCAATCGCCCTGAATTTTTCAATGTTCTTGATGAAATATCGTTTTCGCACCATCAGATGGCTCAAACTAATGACCAAAGAGAACTCATCCTGCTTCAGAATGCGGTGCGCATATTTTGATTGAAACAGAAGATAATTTCCAAGTCGAGGTGTAAAAACATAATAGTCGCAGCAACAAATATCTTTCTTAGACTTTTCCAAAGAGTATGTCTGAAAGTAATCTTTATGAGGAAGAGCCAGCTCTTCAGGTATAGAAAACGCGATGTAATCGCAGTTTTTCACGCGTTTGAGAATGTCTTTAGCAGAAGAAGTAATCTCCTGAATAGAGATAGTAACAACTTTCTTCCTGACTTCTGGCAGTATGTTCGCTTTTTGTTTTACTCGCGCCATGCGTCTAAAAAAATAGCGCAATTCTTTCTCAAGAATAAATTTCTCAAGTATTTTTTTATATGCCCTTTCGGAAATACTTTCACGCTCTTTCTCATTTTTTAAGTAATATCCAACCAATTGTAACAGCTCTTCCCGAGTCTTGAACATCACAATTTCACTGTCTTTCTCAAAGAAATCGTAATATCCTCCATAAAACTCGCTAAGTACAAAGGACTTACATGCGCATACTTCAGGAACTCGTCCTTTAAAGTGCGGCTTTCCTTCATAATTCTTGCTGAATGAGAGATTAATTTTACTTTCATTTATGACGCGTACATATCCTTCATGGCTCAACTGCCCGCCATATCGTTCTCTTAATTCAGAATACTGCTCCCATCCACTGCCAAAAACACGGACATCAATCCCATGCTTCAATAAATATTTTATAAACTCATATCTGTCACGTTTCGGAGTTCCAATAAAGGTAACATCGTATTTCTTTGGCAATTCAAGCGTTCTGAAATTGTCAGTATTGACACCATACGTGATGAAGACATTCTGAATACCTTCACCTTCATATTTTGAAAGAAAGTCTCTCTGATTGACAAGCGCACCATCAAATAGCTGCCCATAGTATACTGAGAAATTATAAAACAGGGCATCATCGTCACCAAAAAAGTTGATAAGCTTTGTTTTTGGAGAGATTCTTTTAATACTTAAAAGTGTGTCAATACTGAATTCATCATAGATAAGCCAGAGAAAGACATAATCAGGCTGTTCTTTTTTGATAGTTTTCAGGAACCGCACGTTCATTTCTTCTTTTCCATGCTGATACATAGTCTCTTGCGGATCAAAAGTAACAACTTCCTTGAAGACCTTAGTTAGAGGGATGTACCATGCCTGATATGAAGTGTAGTTCTTATTATGACACGCCCACGCTGCAAAAAGAATCTTTTTCTTTAGCTTCACAATCTTTCTGGGCTTTCAGCCTTTAAAAGAATGTCGTTGTAAATCATATAAATCTTTAAATTGGCATTTTAACTCTTTAATTTATGGAACAGAGCGCAAAGATTTATGTTGCAGGTCACCTTGGCTTAGCAGGCTCTGCTATAGTACGCGAGTTGCAACGTCAAGGATATTATAATTTACTTCTCATGACAAAAAAAGAAATTGATTTACGCGACCAACGCGCGACAGAAGCTCTTTTTGAGCGCGAAAAACCTGTATATGTATTTAACGCAGCAGCGCGGGTGGGAAGCATATATGCGAACAACACATATCGCGCCGAATTTATTTATGATAATCTGCAAATTCAGAGCAACATTATCCACGCAGCATGGAAAAATAATGTAAAGAAGATGATATTTTTAGGTAGTAATTGTGCTTATCCCTGCGCGTGTCCACAGCCAATGAAAGAAGAGTATTTACTTACCGGCTCGCTTGAACCAACAAATCAGCCTTTCGCGGTTGCAAAAATTGCAGGCATAGAAATGTGCAACGCGTACAATCAACAATATGGTACGGATTTCATTCCGGTGATACCTGCCAGTCTTTTCGGTCCAAATGATAATTACGATACAATTAATTCGCATTTTATTCCATCCTTAATCCGCAGATGTCATCAGGCAAAAATTCGTACAGAATCATCAATTACTCTCTTTGGTAGCGGCAAACCTCGCAGAGAGATAATATATGCAGACGATATGGCAAACGCGTGTGTTTTTATTATGAATCGTTACAACACTCGCGAACTTATTAATGTCGGGACAGGTAAAGATTACACAGTGAGAGAACTGGCTGAAAAAGTAAAGAACATTGTCGGCTTTTCTGGAGAGATTATACCTGACACTTCAAAACCTGACGGGATGGCTCAAAAACTTCTTGATACAACAAAAATAAATGCTTTGGGCTGGGAACAAAGAGTCTCTTTGGAGGAAGGATTGAATAAGTCATATGTATGGTTCTGCGCAAATAAAAATCACGATGTTCTGTCAGTATCCTAATGTATAATAATAAACTATACAAATCTTTAAATAATCTCCTCTCATATTTATTACATGATTCCCCAGCCACAATCTGAACGCACCTATACTTTCACAGAAGTAATTGATGCATTTGCGCTCAGGGATGAATACAGAACATTAATTTCTCGTGCAGAGGCTCTTCGTCTGCAACTAAATGAGGAAACATATGGAACTTTGCTAGCACCCACCCCAGTACCTCAAAGTACTCTTGCCGAATACACAGATTACTGCGAGAAGTTGCGTGAGTTTGAGCCGCTATTTAAAAAAGAGATTAACGCTCTTGAACCAATAGTACAAGAAATCACAAGATTAACATGCGCTAAAGATACCAAAATAGAAGTTGATTAAACTCCTTGTCTCTTTTTCATGAGCAATTAAACTCCGCCGCCATTGTATTTATAAACTGTACATCAACTTTATGGTTTATGTCAAGAGAAAGAATTTTAATAACGGGCGGCGCAGGTTATCTGGGCAGTGTTTTGACAGAGCATTTTCTCAAGAATGATGCGAGAATAACTTGCGTTGATGTATTACGTTACGGACAGCAATCTCCGCTGCAGTTTGTGCCAAATCCTGGCTTCACATTTGTCTATGGAGACGTACGCGACAAGCGTCTAATGTGTAACCTTGTCCCAAAGCACGATATTCTTTTTCCACTCGCAGCCCTGGTTGGCGCTCCTGCATGTGACTTGTATCCAGATGACGCGATTTCAATAAATCGCGATGCAGTCATCATGCTCAACGAAATCAGGAGCAGAGAGCAAAGGCTTATATTTCCGACAACAAACAGTGGATATGGGATAACAAGAGGAGAAATAGAGTGCACAGAGGAATCGCCCTTGAATCCAATATCATTATATGGTAAAACTAAAGCCGCAGCCGAGAGTGTACTCTTAAATGATAGCAAGCCATGCATTGCCTTCCGCCTTGCAACAATTTTTGGCATGTCTCCGCGCCCACGCTTAGACCTGTTAGTTAACGACCTTACCTACCGCGCGCTAAGCACAAGAAAGATAGAACTGTTTGAAAAACATTTTATGCGTAATTTCGTTCATGTTCAGGACGTTGCACGCGTTTTTGATTTTGGACTCACATTCTATAAAAAAATGGCAAAAACACGGCTTTACAACGTAGGAAATCCTGAGCTGAATATCTCAAAAGAGCAACTAGTGAAACGCATTGCCTCACAAGTGCCTGCTCTAAAAATAACAGAGGACACAAGCAGAAAGGACCCTGACCGAAGGAATTATATCGTCTCAAATCATCGCCTGTTAATGGAAAGATTTTTCTTCACGAAGACGCTGGAGCAAGGGATTTGCGAAATTGTTGAAGCATACCCGCTTTTAAGCACGCCAGCAATTCAAAAAATAGTTTACAATAATAGGAGGCTATCGTGACTCTGCCTAAAGCAATAATTCTTGCCGGAGGATACGGCACGCGTCTCCGCAAAATAGTGTTTGACCGCCCTAAATCTATGGCACCAATTGCCGGAATACCTTTCCTTGAGCATCAGTTGCGTTTTCTAAAAAAACAAGGTATTCAGGAAACAGTTCTGGCAGTAAGCTACATGGCAGATAAGATAAAATCTTATTTTGGAGACGGACGCCAATTAGGTATAAAGATTATATATTCTGAAGAAGAAATCTCTCTCGGCACAGCAGGTGCGCTTAAGCATGCCGAACAACATTTTGACAGGAGTTTTTTTGTTTTAAACGGTGATTCGTATGCAAAGATAGACTTGCAGGATTTTTATAAAAAGCATTTAGATAAAAAAAGTTCTTGTACACTCAGCGTAACAGAGGTACAGCACGCTATGTCTTATGGTGTGGTTGAGCTGGAAGAAGACAAAATTATTGCTTTCAGAGAGAAAGAGGGTAAAGATTCATCGCTTATCAATAGCGGAGTGTATCTGTTTGAGCCTGAAATCCTCAAGCGCATTTCTCAAAATGAGAACGTCTCTCTGGAGAAGGATATTTTTCCAAAATTAGCATCTGAAAGAATTCTGGATGCGTATAGATACAATGGTTACTTTATGGACATAGGGCGCCCTGAAACATATGAACAGTTTAAAAGAGATATAATCAATTCTCTTATACTAAAAGAGCATCAAACAATCCGCGATGCACTTGCAAGGATTGACGAGAGCGGGATTGATCTTCTTCTGGTAACTGACGCAGACGACCGATTGCAGGGTTTTCTGACAGAATCAGATATTCGAAAGAGACTTGTCTCGGCGCAACAAGGTTCTCTTGAAGAGAGAGTTGTTGAGGCCATGCAGTGCGATGTAAGAACAGCAACAAAAGATATTTCTGCAGAAATGCGCATTCAAATTCTTTCTTCAGGCGCGCAATTTCTCCCGATTATAGATAAAGAGGGAAAAATAGAAGATGTTGAGTTTCGCGCAGAGGAAATAGCTGCAAAGAATTTTCCTATTTACAGAGGGCGAGCCCCTCTGCGTATAAGTTTTGCAGGAGGAGGAACAGACCTTCCTTATTATTTTGAAAAGCATGGAGGCGCAGTAATCAATGCAACTATAGATAAATACTGCCACGGCACTCTTATAAAACGAGCAGACACAAGGATTATGATAACATCTGATTTAATATCTTCTCCAATTTTTGCCGACACGTTAGAGAACATTATTTATGACGGGAATCTGGATATGGCAAAGGCAGTCATAAAGCGCATGGCTCCAAATTTTGGTCTTGAGCTATATCTGCACAACGACGTTCCTCCAGGACGAGGTCTCGGCTCTTCTGCAGCAGTCGCAGGACTGGTTGCAACTTTGTTAAATAGAACAATGGGCACAAATTACAACGATGAGAAAATTGCGGAAATAGCCTATCTGGCAGAACGTGAGGAGTTAGGGATAAAAGGCGGCTGGCAGGATCAGTACGCCACGGTTATAGGAGGTTTTAATTTCATGGAATTTTCTGCTGAAAATCATAGAGTGTTATCTCTCCGCCTGAAAGAGGAAATTATAGAGGAGCTTACAACTCACCTCCTGCTTTGTTATGTTGGCTCATCGCATAAAGCTGCAGAAGTGCATCAGGAGCAGGAGAATTCTTTCCTTACAAAAGAAGATAACCTAAATCGGTTGAAGAATCTGAAGGAGCTCGCTTTAAAAACATATGACTCTTTTACGAAAGGCGAGTTCCAGATGTTTGGGAGATATCTGAATGAGTCTTGGGAGCACAAGCGTGCGCTTGCATCATATATTTCAAATAGAAAAATTGACAATCTCTATAAAACAGGGCTCGCGCATGGAGCATATGGTGGAAAATTGCTTGGTGCAGGCAATGGAGGTTACTTTTTATTCTTCTATCAGCCAAAAAGGAGGAACGAGCTGGTAAGCGCGCTTGCATCTAAAGGGGGAAGTATTCTTTCTTTCAGATTTGATCAGGAAGGAATAAAAGTCTGGGAAGCGCGGGATAAATTCTAATTTTAGCATTATGGCAAATAGCTCTCTTGACAATATTGCTTGTGTATCAATTACAACGCACAATCATGGTCTTTTTTATCTTCAGCAAAAAGACGAGAATTACCCAATACCTGTATATCGCATGAAATATACTTTTTTCGGAGGAAGTTCAGAGAAAAACGAACATCCAGATAAGACAATCGTGCGAGAGCTTAATGAAGAACTAATGCCAGAAGCTGTAAATCTCATTGTTCCTCATCTAATAAGATTATTTAGAATTAAGTTACTGCGCGCATATCTTTTGCCAAAAAAAGAGTATTGTTTGATTCATCTCTACGAATCAAGACTCTCAAAGAAGAATATCCGAGAACTAGAGAAATATACTGTTAAAGAAGGAAAGTGCGGTGTTATTTTTCCAAGCCATAAATTCTCAAAACTTCTTTTTCCAGAATCTCTCCATACGTTAATTGATAGATATAAGCAGTTCTTGTAGATGTCAAGAACCATACACTAAAGTGTATGGTGTGTCGGCAAGTATGGTTCTTGAGCACGCTCAAGATTTACGTTTGCTTACCCACGAACTGAAGTAGGGGGATTGCGCAAACGTAAATCTTGACGTTTCATAGAAAAACATCAAACTTTATTCAGAATATTACATAGCCAATGTACATCCTCTTTTTCCAGAGAGGGATAGTTTCCTATATAAAATCCGTAAAAATGTACATGCTCAACATGAGGAAATTCTTTTTTATAATCTATTTCAGGAAAGAGTTTTCTTAGATACGGTTGTCTTAATTGATTGCCTCCTCCGGAAGTTCCTCTTCGGTGTTCAATCTCATTCATGTGTAGTTTTTTCATCACACTATCGCGCAATTCATCATCAGGATATTTCAGGACCAGCGTGAATGCATAATTACAGTTCCCTTTAACTGCGAAATCAGTCTGATAGCGTTTGCCATCGAGATTATCAAGAAATATAACAAGGTTCTCTCTTCTCTTTTGGTTATTTTCATCAAGACGTTTCAACTGAGATATGCCAAGAACAGCGTTAATTTCAGTACTTCGGGCATTGTATGCTGGAAATGCAAAGATAAAATCAGGATTTAAATCAGAATAGGTGTTAGAATAGCTGTCCTTTCTTGTTCTGCAAGTGCTCTCTCTAACCATTCCGTGCGACCTGAACATGCGCAGAGTTTCATATAGCTCTTTATCGTTTGTGCAAACCATTCCTCCTTCAATTGTGCTAAGGTGATGTGCGTAGTAAAAAGAAAAATTTGACATTAAACCAAACGAACCGAGTTTCTTCCCAGTAAAAGTAGCACCATGCGACTCGCAAACATCCTCAAGCAGGTGCACTCCTCTCTGGCTAAGTCTCACACATTTTCCTAAAAATTGTTCATCAAATGCATTATATCCCAGTACATGAGTTGGGAAGATTGCTTTTGTGGACTGCGTGACTTTCTGCAATGCTTGTTGAGTGTCCATGCCGAGTGTGCAGGGGTTGATATCCACAAAAACCGGTGTAAATCCGTTCTGCAATACTGCTGCAATATCTGACACCCATGTAAGTGTAGGGACAATAACCTCTCCTGTACCATAGTGCTCTTTTAAAGACGCAAGAGTAATAAGATTCGCCGAAGATCCTGAATTGACAAAAACACTATATTTTACACCAAGCCAAGAAGACCACGTCTTCTCAAAAGCCTCAACTTGTTTTGATTGTGTAAGAACCGGATTGCCCTCTAAGAAAGAAATTACCGTTTTTAGGTCTTCACGTGTTATGTTGTTCTCCATGAGAGGCCATGATTTTTTCATATTGCTTATAGTCTCTTTCTTATTTATAAACTAATTGTCATTGAATCATATGTTATAGTCAAGGACTTTGGGGTTTTTCAAAGTCCTCTATATTTTTTATCTGAATTTTGAGAAGGCACTAAATAAGTAAATTCATCTATGCTTTCGGGATTGCCCTTCTGTAAAATAGCTTTTGCTTTCTCGTTTCTCCATTCAGAGAAATTTTTTTAGGTATTCGGCTGTGTGTTCCATGTTTTCTCTATACCTATTAAGTATATAGTATTTTTAGACAATGTTTAATTATGTATACTACAGAAGGTTAATACTTAAATAGTAGGAAAACATATAAAAACATGGTAAAACTTAGTATAAGTATGAAAAAAGAGGTGTATGGTGTAAATGTTCTTATTGCAGGTCATCGTTGTTATCGTTGTAAACATTCTTGGGTTCCTCGGGATATAGGTGAGATTCCAGAGATATGTCCAAAGTGTAAAAGTCCTTACTGGAAGAATCCTAAAAAATTGTTTAGGAAGGGAGAGAAGTAAAATGGAAAAAATAATAGATAATTTTAGAAATAAAATAATATGTGGGGATTGTTTAGAAGTAATGAAAGATATGCCTGATAAATCAGTAGATATGATTTTATGTGATTTACCTTATGGAACTACAAGAAATAAATGGGATAGCATAATAGATTTAGATAAATTATGGGAACAATATGAAAGAATCATAAAAGATAATGGCATTATCGTTTTAACTGCAGTTCAGATTTTCGCTTCTCAATTAGTGATGTCTAGACCAAATCTCTTTAAGTATGATTGGATATGGAAGAAAACTATTTTTTCAGGGCAGTTAAATGTAAATCACCAGCCATTAAGGGCGCATGAGCATATTCTTGTTTTTTACAAGAATAAACCTATCTATAATCAACAATTCACAAATGGAAAACCTTACACAATAAGCAGAAAAGTAACTTATAAGGGAGAAAGTTACAATAAGCAGGTAGATACTTTTAAAGAAAATGATGGATTTAGGTATCCCTCATCGGTTATTGAAATTCCAAATCCAAGAATTAAGGGAGGACATCCAACACAAAAGCCAGTTCCGCTATTT
>CAZKON010000014.1:0-10242 GCA_964554415.1 Candidatus Woesearchaeota archaeon
GATTCCCTATCTATCGAACAACTAAAGAACTACGAATATTAAAGTTATTCGATATCAAAAAAACGATGCGCCACCCCACCTTAAAAAGTGGGGTTTGAATAGGTGCTCGTTTCATCAGGAATTCTGTGAATTCCTGAGTGCCATCGAGAATGCGAACGCAGAGCATTCTCGAGGTTTGGATGCAGGAAATTCCTTGGATTCCGGAATTTCCTGACCAGAGACCTCAAGGATTTACCAATCCTTGACGGCAGTCAGGAATCAGTGATTCCTGATGATTGCGCAATCCCTGCAATTCTCTGTGCTCAAGGAACAACTCCACCTTAAAAGGTGGAGTTTTCGTCAAGTTCCTTGACATAAGAAAACAATGATTTTCCTGTATGAACATGAATACTGCTGGACAGATTTATAAATATACAACGCATCAGGGAACTATGTTTGTAGATGTCCATTGTCATCTTGACCTTTGTGAAAAAGAAGGCGAATTGTGCGGTTTTATTGAGCGGGCGCGGAACTCTGGTGTGAAAGTGATGATAGCACAAGGCGTTAATCCTGAATCTAATCGTAGAGTTCTTGTGCTATCCAAACAAACAAAAGAAATACGAGCAGCTCTTGGTTTGTACCCTATAGATGCTCTTGCTTTAACTGAACAAATAATTGATAAAGAGGTGGATTTCATACGAGAGAAGCGGAAAGAAATCAGCGCGATTGGTGAGGTCGGATTAGATTTTAAAGAAGACGAAAAAGAGCACAGCAGGCAGGAGTACATTTTTAAAAAAATAACTGCATTGGCGCTTGAGCTCGAAAAGCCGCTTATCGCACACTCGCGCAAAGCTGAAGCGCGATGTATCGAACTTTTAGAGAAAGCTGAAGCGAAGAACGTCATAATGCACTGCTTCTCTGGAAAATGGAAACTGGTTGAGCGCATTATTGCAAATGGATGGTTCGTGACTATTCCTACATCTGTGAACAGCAGTGAGCACTTTCAACGCATCGCGCGAGAGATACCTTTGAAAAACCTTTTCTGTGAAACTGATGCTCCTTATCTGCATCCTGATAAGAAATGGCCAAATGAACCTGCATTAGTTGTGAGAGCGTATCAGAAGCTTGCTGAAATTAAAGGCATACCACTTGAAGATGTAGAGAATGTGCTTGCGAGGAATTATGAGAAGGTGTTTGGGAAAGTTTGATTATTACAAAATTGCGGCGGTGTTGACTGAAAGCGCGCTCAAATTCTGCTTTTTCTTCATTAGAAACAACGTATTCTGTACGGAACTCTGGGTGTGTGAATTCACTGCCTCTCTGCCCTGAAAGATGCAAGTCGTAGAAAAACTGGTAGGGAACGTGCCAAGGCTGATCGTATGCCCACCAAGAAGCCAGACTACCTGCAGCCAGTGTTCCTATTAAGGTGTTTCTTCCAAATTTCCTTCTCGAGATTTTCTTCTGCTGTTCTTTGCCTGCCATGGAAATGCGGCTTATTGTGATGTTATAAAACTATCTTTTTCAGTGGCTTGTTGCTCAATTGACGGAAACGGACTTCATTATCGGAGAGATATTGCGTGGAGAGATATTGAACGCTTGTGCGAGAAGCGAGGCTTTTTATTCATAAAGCTTAACATTCTGTGGGATTTGTGCAAACTTATTTAAATCATGTTTCTGTCAAAAGAACATGAGTAAGAAAGGAGTGATTATACTTGTTATTATTGTCGTGCTGCTTGGTATAGCTGTTTATGTCTTTTCTCCATTTATTATGTCTGGAAGAAACAATGCCTACTCTGCTAACATACCCGAAGTAAAAATTACTTATGATAATTTTGAGGAACAACTGATGCGGCAATCACTCGTGCAGGATATTCCTGAAAATGGAGCCATGGTGCTGCGTTTTTACAATTACAATTCTGGAGCGCAGGTGTGGGAAAACTCATATATATTAAGGAAGGGAAATGTGCAAAAAGGAACTCTTGAAGAGGTAGATATAGCAATTTCAATGCACGGTAAATATCTTGAGACATTGACGAATAAAAACCTGTGCGCGACAATTATCAGTGCAAAGGAAAGTGGAGATGTTGCTGTTGAGACAAGTTTGAGCCAAGCTAGTCTAGCGTGGAAGTATCGCTCTATGCTGCGATATAAAGAATGTCTCGGGATTTAATCGGAGCAAAGATTAAATACTCTTCTTTACTTTAATATTAATGAGAGGTATGAACTCAAAAGGCGGATTTGCAGGTCTTGCAGTTGTTTTTGCAGCTATGTTTGTCTGGATTGTTATTGTGACTCTCTGGTATCACCCTGCATCGCTTCTTGATCTAACTGATCAGACTAATATGTTTATCACTTTGTGGTGGACTGCAATCTGCGGCATCTGCGTGTTCATCGGCTTACGTATGGAAAAGAGCCGTGAGATATAGTTCCACGACATTCTTAAATACTCTTCAATTCTTTATTCAGCATGCAAAAAAATATGGTATATGTTGGACTGGTAGTTTTTATCCTTATCATTATTGTCATTACATTATCTGGCCAAAAGGAAGTAAGCGAGACAAAACTCTCTGCTCAAGAAAACACTACAATCACTGAACAAAGTCTTTCTTCTTCGTGCACTGCTGATGTGGAGTGCGTGGCTGCTTCCTGCTGCCATGCACGTTCTTGTGTTTCTGTTTCTGAAAAACCTGTGTGCAGTGGGATTCGCTGCACACAATCCTGTGAGCCAGGCACGCTTGACTGCGGACAGGCGCGCTGTGGTTGTGTTGAGAATAAATGTGTGATGGTGAAGGAATGAGGATTCTCATCATATCATTTGCTGTCATGAGTTTTATAACATTTCTTTCACTTGCTATTATAAGCGGAGTTGAATATAGGACAGTTTCATCAGAAGTACTTAAAAAAGCTAACGATGAGGGAAGTGTAAGAGTGTATGTAATTCTTAAAGAACCGCCGCATATCAGCAACTTGAGGTCTGTAGATGTGCTGAGCCTTGTGGAATCCCGGCAGAGCTCAGTTATTGCACAAACAAATCCGATGCAATTGCGGTTACAAACAAATGGAAACTTTTTTGCAGATTTAAGCGAGGAGGATATTAGAAAACTAAGCAATGATGCCCGTGTTGCCCGTATTGAGCTTGAACAAGTAAGACACGTTTTTCTTCAGGATTCTGTTCTGCAGAGCAATGCTACACTAACACACTCCCTTGTTGAAAACAACCTTAATCTTACAGGAGTAGGACAGACTGTATGCATTATAGATACTGGAGCCAATTATACGCATCCTGACCTCGGCGGTTGTTTTGGTAATAACAATGCCTCTTCAACATGTAAAGTCCTTGGAGGATATGACTTCGCTAACTCTGACAGCGACCCGTACGACGATAATGGGCATGGCATGCATGTCGCGGGCATTGTTGCTGCAAATGGGAGTATTAAGGGTGTTGCTCCCGGAGCTAAACTGATTGTAATTAAGGCATGCAATGCTGGAGGAACATGCGCAGATAGTGATATTTCCGCGGGCATTGGTTGGTGTGTGGGTAATGCATCGGCATATAACATAAGTGTTATTAGTATGAGTTTAGGAAGTAATCTAAGCACTATATATTGCAACAATGACCCGCTTGCGCCAGATATTCAAAATGCTATCGCGAAAAATATATCTGTAGTTATTGCAACTGGAAATGGTAGAGATAATAATGGTATAGGAAACTCTACTGCAATAGCATTTCCATCATGCGTAGAAAATGTAACTGCTGTAGGGGCAGTGAACAAGCAAGATGCAATTACCAGTTACTCAAACCAATTTTCCATCATGCGTCTTCTTGCTCCCGGCGGCGTCTCTACTAACAGTGCAACAAAAATAAATTCAACGTGTATCTCTGGCGATTCTGCAAGCGGGTATTGCGGCAAGCAGGGAACATCAATGGCCGCGCCGCATGCGGCCGGAGCAATTGCGATAATCCGCGAATATTTGAATTTGTCTAATCAAAAGAAAACGCCTCAGCAAATTGAAGCAGTCCTAAACAACACTGGCAAACGCATAACTGACAGCAATACTGGCATCAACTACTCGCGCATTAATATCTATAGTGCAATCATCTCTCTTGATGTGACTGCACCCAATATTACGTTAACAAGTCCTGCGAATGCTACCTCTTCATTAAACGTAAATCAGACATTCAGATGCAACGCCACAGATTTGTCCCTGCGCAACGTGACTCTCTTTGTCTGGAATTCATCTTCAAGTATTATCAACCAGAGCGTGCGTACAATTTCCGGCAGCAATAATGCTGCTGAATTTAACGCCACTAATCTTACAAGAGGCACGCACCAGTGGAACTGTTTGTTTAGTGATGAGAATAATAATGCGGCGTTTGCAGCGTCTAATCGAACAATCACTGTTGCGGACTTAACTACCACACTAGCTGCTCCTGCCAGCGGATTAATAATCTCGTCAAACCAAACTCTTTCGTGCAACGCAACTACGACTGCGACATTAAGTAACAGCACACTTTATGTCTGGAACAGCACAGGAGCGCTGATTAATACTACTGTACAAAATATAAGCGGCACAGTAAACACGACGAACTTCAGTTATAATTTCCTAAGCGAAGAAGTGCACTCGTGGAACTGTCTTTTTGTTACCATCACAAGCTTAGAGCAGTTTGCAAACACTAATTTCACTGTCACGTATGATGTGACTCGTCCAAGAGTAAACATCACGACTCCTGCAAACAACAGCTGGCAAAATAAGGGGAATCTAAATGTTACTTTGAATGAAAATGGAAGCTGCCTTGCCAGTTTCACAGGAGGTGTAACAAATATCACATTAAGCAGTAATGACAACCGCATCTTCAATGCGACTAATATAACCCTTACACATGGTACAAGCTACAATGCATCATATTACTGCAACGACAGCGCAGGAAACTTTAATAGAAGTACAGTTCAATCATTCACAGCTGACCTTACTGGAGCTAATGTAACATTGCTTGCGCCGAACAATTCACACAATTTAACGGCAAGTTCTACTAATTTTGTGTTTAACTATAGTATTGTTGATGAGATAAACATCAGCTCGTGCTCCCTTATCCTAAACGGAGCAGTGAACCTGACAAATAGTAGTATTACTAACATCAGCGCAAATCATAGCTTCACTCAAACATTGAGCGCGGCGGCTTATACATGGATAGTGAACTGTACTGACGAAGCTGGAAACATTGGCAACAGCAGTGCGCGGACCATCACTCTCAGCGCGCCTGCAAGCGACAGCGGGAGTAGCAGCAGTGGGGGAGGAGGTGGAGGAGGCGGAGGGGCGGCAGTTATTACTAGCACTACCTACCGCCCAACGCTCAGCGATGCACAACAGGGATACACAAGACCTCTGAAACCCAGCGACAGCATTAAAGTCTCTATTCCCTCTGTTCCTAGCGCAGTTACAGGAAGTGGAACCGGCGCAGGTAGCGGCGTGGTGAACACGACAGAGCATACAGTCACTGTTGATAACGTAACTGCCACGAGCGCATACATCACTGTGCGCAGTAATCCAATAAAGATTGTTCTGAATGTGGGCCAGAGCGCAAAGCTTAACTTTACTTCTGCAATGTACTATGATTTGTTTGTCAAGCTTGAGAACATCGTTGGCACGAGCGCAAATGTTACTATTAGAGTAATATCTGAACTTATTCCTGCTTCGGATAGTTCTTCAATATCATCTTTTATTACAAACAGGACAAACAATGCTACGATGCAAGACAATGAAAATGCAACATCTTCCGGACAGGGAGACAGTGGCAAGAAAAGTAAGCGAGTTTGGATTATAATTATAATAATATTAATAATTCTCGGAATTATCGCAGCTATCAGCATATATCTTTTCAAGTATTGGCGCGGACTTGAGAAGAAAACAGGTAATTCTGAGAAAGATGAAAGTCATTAAGGAAAGTGTCTAAGTAAAAATATGCGCATGAAAACCTCAAGAATGCTTTGCTTTTGCATTCTTGAAGGCCTTGACAAACAGAGGTTTTCTCAGTGCCAGAAAGGTAAGATGCGGGGAGAAGACTCTAGACGGGTTGTGGCATCTTGGCGTGATAAATGGCGACCTTCAAGCTGAAAATGGCAAATCGAAGGTTTTTTAAAGTTCAATCCATACTTATTTGTAATATACTCCCCGGTATGGTCCTCGGGCAATGCCGGGCAGATTTTATACTATTTCTTTAAGAATCTCATTCATACAAATCGATGCGTCTGAAGTCTTCTTTAACGTTGTTGATGAGCTTCTGATAAAGTAAGCATTTTCAACTTTCTTGCCGAGCTTTTTGACTTTCTGGATTGCTGGAACAAAGTCCTCATCGCCACTTACGATAATTGCAGTATCATAGAGATTCTCATACGCTCCACTTACCAAGTCAATAGCAAGATATACATCATCTCCCTTAACTTCAAAGCCGAAACTTCCATCTGCTTTCTTGAACTTTTTTCTTCGGCACAAGATTACGTCGAATCCTGGTAATTTCTTTAAAATATCGAAGAATCTTTGTTGCTCCCAATATTTTTTCTTGTCAATGCTGATGTCTAACGGAGCATTGTAATAAAAAACAGAGATCAGCAATCTTTCTTTTCTTAAGACATTCACAAGTTTTTGATAATCTATTTTTTCAACATGAATGGCTCTTAAACTATGATATAAATTGCTCCCGTCAATAAAGATTGAAACGCGCTCTCCAACCTTTTTGTCTTCCCCCATATTTTTATACAAGTATGCATTCTTTATAATTCCTTAGATTGTGTTGGAAAGAATGATACCGCAACAAGTACCCAAACAAATAAAAGTAGATTAATTCTAATAAAAATATGAAAAAATCCATGGAAGTTTTTGGTCAAGCATTACTAGATTTCTCAAGAGGAGATAATGAAAAGTTTTATCTCCAAGACTCTAGAGGTAAGAGATCAGAACAAAGGCTAAGCAAATACTTCAGAAATTACAAAGAGTTTACAAAGCTTGAGAGAGAAATAATTTCTCTATCGAGAGGCGAAATTTTGGATGTAGGGTGTGGAACAGGGCAGTACGTATCCTACCTAATGAAAAAAGGAAATGTTTTGGGAATAGACATATCTTCTAAAGCAATACAGGTAGCAAAAGAAAAATATAAACTAAGAAATGTGAAAGTTGCAGATATTTTCAATTTTAAGTCGACAAAGAAATTTGATACTATTGTTTTATTAGAAAACAATTTAGGAATGGCTCAAACTATTCCAAGAACAAAGAAATTGCTAAAAATCTTATTAAACCATCTAAAAACAAATGGAAAGATATTGACTGATGCTCATGAAGTGGATGGTAAAAATCATGATACTGTGTTCAATGGAGAATTAAGACCAGTGTGGAAGAACAAAATAGGTGATAAATTTATATGGATTAACTTTAATTCTGGTTACTTGAAGAAATTATGTGAAGAGATGGGTTTAAATCTAAAAGTAATTGGCAGGAATAACACCAGTTATCTAGCGAAGATCACTAAAAAATGAAGATTCATCTGTCACCAACTTGTGACATTTTCCGACGACAAGATTTATAAAGTATCTCCAGCCATGACTGGACACATGGTTAAGGTTGATCCCTACAACCACAAAGAGAGGTTTCTTGAGTGGAAGCAAACTGCCGAGAACGGCATCGACGGACTCACACATCTGAACGAAATTCTCCTTAAGAAATATCTTTCAGATATGGAGAATGGACTGAATGTAGCCTTCTTAATGAAAAAGGGTCCACGAAGCTACGTACGGCTTTACACGCTAAGAATTCGTCTGACCTTTATGATGAAGCACTTTCAAAAACGCTTTAACCTAGAAGACGTTACAAAAGCAGACGAAGAACAATTGCATACTCTTTTCCGCGAACTTCGTACAGGCGTTATAAAAAAACAGAATGGCGGAATCTATGAATCTGCGAAGGATTATGCTCGCGACTTCAAAGCTTTTTGGCATTGGCATCAGAAGGTAAGTAAAAAGAAAGGCATGGAACTGCCAGATATTACCATAGACCTCGACACAACGGGCGACAAGCCCAAATGGGTGTATTTGACAGAGGAAGAGGTACAGAAGCTTACTGAAAAAGCTAAGTTCAATTATAAGGTGCTTATCTGGTTCCTGTTTGACTCGGGTATTCGTGCGCCTACAGAATTAATGAACATTCGTATAGCTGACTTCCATAATGACTTCAAAGAATTGAACATTCGGCAAGAAGTGAGCAAAACGTTTGGTAGGCGTATTAAGTTGATGTTATGTTCTGACTTGATAAGGCAATATGTTAAGGAGAAGAACTTAGGAGCATACGATTACATTTTTCCCATTTGTCCGCCTGTAGTGAATCGTTATCTGAAGAGGTTGGCTCGAAGAGTTCTTGGAGATGCTGAGAGTCCTGCACGGCAGAAGTATTGCGAATTAACAATGTATGACTTCAGACATTGTTCTTCTTGTTATTGGTTGCCTCGCTACAAAAGCGAAAGTGCACTGAAATATCGCTTTGGATGGAAAAAGAGCGATAAGATTCATTACTACTCTGAACTTCTAGGCATGAAAGATACGATCAATGAGGAAGATATGTTAATGGATGTAACGCGGACGGAAATTGAACGCAAACTTGATAGATCTGAAAAAGAGAAAGACTTGATGCGCGATGAAATTCAGACTTTAAGGATGCAGATGGTGCAAATTAGCGAGCTTACAAAGCAACTCCATACACAGATTCAAGCAGAAGGAGGCGGCTTGCAGACACAGCAAATCAAGGCTTAGATACGAGTGACTGGGCTATTCTTGCAGTTGGTGCAGCATTGGCTTCGTACTTCGTGTTGCTTCCTGCACTTCGCCAGCTCAAAATTGACTTTTTGAATTGGTTGCATGAGGTACAGCTTTTCTTACTCGGATTGTTTACGAGTTGGAAATTTTATGCTGTTTTGTTTCTTATCTCTTTGCCCTTCTTACTCTATCTGAACTACCGCTTGCATTTCAGGGCTTTTGAGAAAAAGAGGCAACTTGAAGAAGAGAAGAGGAAAGCAGAAGAAAAGCGTGATGAGATAAAAGAACTCTTGAACGAGAGCATTGAATATCTCTCATCCGAAGATTTAAACTCACTTACTATGAATCTTGATAAGGCAATTATTTTCTGCAAAGAATCCGATGAATTGGAATGCTATCTTGATGAGCTTTATGAGAAGTATGAGGAAGCGGAAGAACAAATGGAAATTGCTGTACATAGAGAGCAGGTTTCCGAGTTGCGTGAGAGGGAAGAGGAGCTTAAAGAGAAGATTCAGTCGCTCAAGTATGAAAAAGAAGAGCGTGAGCATGAGGCACGAGATAAGAGAGATGTGATTCTTGAAGATTTAGAAATCTATGAGAATCCTGTCTTTAGGCGTGAGGACGTGAGTGAGAAAGAAGTTGGCGCATTATTAGAAGAAGGCTATTTTAGAATCAATGAATATTGTCCCTATGAGCAGAAGATGATCACTATTTTGGTAAAACCTGCCATGCAACATTCTAAAACACACACGTTTTTAGTTTGGAGTATAAAAAAGATTCTTGAAGAGATGGAAGGAGTCAAGAATGTAAGGGAACATCTGACGAAAGATGCAGACTTGACATTTGTGCATGATAGAAAAACATATGCGCTCGAAATTGAGACAGGAACACTGCTTGGAAAAAAGGAGCAGTTGAAAGAAAAAATCGTGTCTTTGAATAGAAAGTATCAAACTCGTTGGCTGATTTTGGTTTCACACCGTGATTTGCTCTCAAAATATCGTGATTTTGGCAGAGTGGCTACACGCAAAAATGTGCGAAAAATGCTTGAAAAACTACTGAAAAATGCACACTCGAAATAAGCGAGTGTGAAACGTTGTTTTACGACGTGGGATGTCTCTGAATCTGCCACTTTAGCCACCTCCATATATTCTCTCTGCGAGCTAGGCAGAGCCTGCGAGCCCTAGATAAAAAAGAGATTATATCATCGGAGAACAACAATCTTTTAAACACCTGGACAGCCAGAGTGATTGCCCTAGAGGGCTGCCGCTTTCGTTCCATCAATGGAATACCTACAAGGCGGAACTCACAGGCTACACGCACGTTCATAGTGCTCTTTTTAGAGCCATAAAATACAGCAACAATAGCAAGTAATGATGAGGAACCTTGGGGAAGTTTGGAGTGAAACCTAAAGTTGCAGTGAGACTCCGAACATCGTTCGGAAGCGTAAGGGAAACCTGGCGCTTAA
>CAZKON010000014.1:10252-24402 GCA_964554415.1 Candidatus Woesearchaeota archaeon
GCGAATTCCGACAGGGCTAACTTGAACTGCAACAGGAATCCGACGAACTCGAAATTGCATATCGAAAAGAAATGTGACGAGACTTCTTCGCTCGGAATAACCTGAAGCTCTCTAGGGCATCATATGAAAACCTATAGAAACCTCTATAAGCAGCTCTGCTCATATGAGAACTTACACCTTGCATATATGAAAGCGCGCCGCGAGAAGTCGAAGAAAGAGTATGTACTGCATTTTGAAAAGAACTTACAAAAAGAACTCGAGCGACTGCAATCAGAATTGCTATTACATACTTACAGACCATTCCCTCTAAAAAAGTTCATTGTTCGTGATCCAAAGACACGTACGATTCATGCTTCTGCCTTTCAAGACAGAGTTGTACATCACGCACTTGTCAACATTCTTGAACCCATTTTTGAGAAGATATTCATTTATGATTCGTATGCAAGCCGCAAGAACAAGGGCACTCATCCAGCAGTAGATCGTTTCATACAATTTATGAGAAGAGTTTCGCATAATGGCAAAAAGGTAAAAAAGAGAAGATATAATAATAACTCAATTGAAGGATACGTGTTTAAGGCAGATATACGGCATTATTTTGATACTGTAAATCATGACGTGTTGCTTTCAATTCTTAGTAAAATAATTCGTGATGAAAAAGTAATTTGGCTCGTATGAGTTATTTTAGATAATTTTGACTCGCCAATTAAAGGAATAGGTATGCCTCTTGGTAATTTCACTTCGCAATTCTTTGTCAATGTATATCTAAATGAGCTTGACTATTTTGTAAAACACCAACTTAAAGCGCGCTTTTATATACGATATGTGGATGACATTGTTATTTTACATAAAAATAAAAGAAAACTGAAATATTACCAAGAAAGAATAATTCGTTATCTTCCTTGTCTTAAGATTGAATTGCATCCTGACAAATCTAAAATAACTGCACTTAAACATGGAATTACCTTTCTGGGCTATCGTATATTCTATCATTACAAACTTCTTAGAAAACGTAATGTTCGCCAATTTCTAAGAGGATTTGAGAGTTATCTTGAACTTTGTAAACAAGGATTTGCGCGCCACGATGCGCTGCAAGAACAATTACAAGGTTGGTTTGGCTATGTACGATGGGCTAATACTTATAGTCTTAGAAAGAAAATTATGACCAGACTGAAATCGGGGGGGCGAACGACCACGTGGTTCTTCGCAGAAGTGAGAACAAAAATCCTAATAAGAAGTCCGGTAAGTTACCTTAGTGTTCTTATAAAGTAGTAACAGAATAGAAAGATTTAAATAGTCGGATTTTATCCGATTGAGTATGAAAGAAAAACTTAGTGTGACTGTAGATGAAAAAACATTACGGTTGCTTGATGAAGTCATTAGGAATGGAATCTTTAGAAACAGATCTCATGTAGTTGAGTTCAGTCTTAATAAAATACTGGAGAAAAAGCAAAATGAGTGAAAAACCAACCTACGAAGAACTGAACTTTCCCATGTTCGTGAATACTCATACCGCTCTTACACTGAATGTCCATTCACTAAAAGGAGAATCAAAAGTCATTGACCTTCCTCTCTCCGATGCTATTAAAGCAAGCGTGCTTGCAGGATGTTCTTTCCTGAATATTGGGGATACGCGTTGTGGAAAATCACAGGTAATGATGGACATCCATAGAAATTATTTTGGGGGAGACTCTGACCTAGGAGGAAAATCTAACTGGCATGTTGCAAGAAACGATTTTAGCGCAGATGGTTACTTTATGACTCTGGATCAATCTAAAATTGGAGAAGGCAAAGGAATGCTCTCAAAAGCGCGCGTTCCGGTAAACGAGCGCATTACTGCAATGGTAAACGGAATTGATGAAATAAACCTTGCACTTCCAGAAGTTCAAGTAGAATTTTTTGGCATTGCAGAAGGAAGACATAAAGGAATTGAGCTTGGACGGGACGGGTATCATCTTTTTATGTCTTCATGCAATATGAACCGTATTAATGGAGATTTTGCAGGAACTTCTCAAATTAACAGGGCTTTACTGAATCGTTTTGGAGTAACCCTTGACTTTGACTATTATCATAGAACAGATGCTGATGACGACACTTTGGCTCAACGAGAAGTCTCTGGAAGGTTGAGTCTTGCTCCACTAAGGGATATTTCAGATAAAGTTCTTGCAGCATATGGAGACATTCGACAGGCAGCAGCTCATCGTGAGCCTTCTCTTGATGCATACATACGATTCTTCTCATCTGGCCTTGATTACTGCGATAAAGATACGATAGATAAGCGCAAAAAGAAAATTTGGCCTACGCGTTGTACTAATTGCGATTTCCGTGACCAGAATAACGAGAAAGGTCTCTGCTCATTAATTAAACAATCAAATACAGGAACTACCGGAATGTTAAAACGATTTGCACTTGGAATTGATTATGTAGTACGTTTAAAACACGGAGATGTTACTATTGATCCTTTTGAACTTGCCCTAGAGTCATTTAAGTTTACGACTTATCATGGTAATCTTAATGGTATGGAAGTCCTTTCAACATATTCGGGAGAAGACCAAGAACAAATGCGTGATGTTGTCCAACGGATGAGAACGACACTCGCTCCACTTAAACAATATATTGATCGTACGATTGAAAAAGCAGCACAAGGCATTGAAGAGACACGATTTATCAGGTTACAAGCTGGAGGGAATACCTATGAAAAGATATACTCTGATTCAGAAAAAGCAAAATTGGATGCACTTAATCCTAAACCTACATACGAAATATTTGACCCTTTCACTGATAAAGTTAATGGTAAGACCTTTGCTGAAAGAACGGGAATTCGTGCCGATTGGTTCCCAGGTTATCTCAAAAGTCTTGCTCAATACTATCGGGAGCAGCTAAAAACATGAATAGAAATATCCTTAGACCCTACTTGCCTGAGGAACCTGATCTCGTTTCCTTAGCACAGGCTGCCCAGCAAAGAGAACCAAAACTCGATGGCAAAGAAGTTCCTCCTGTTAATCCTCCTCTTATCTCTCCTGTAGTTCCCATTACGAGTAAAAACAGTGCAGAGTTCTGGAGTATTAATGGTGTTTCCTATCGGGGCAATTTTTATACTGTTGATTTAAGCAAGAAACTCCTTGATGATGGAAACAGTCATACTCAAGATGAGTGGGCTGCACGAGCAATAGAAGCTATGCCTAAAGGAGAGTTATATACTCCTGATTATCCTCTTTTCTATGGTCTTTTAAAAGCAGTACAATCTGCGCAACTTGAAGATGTTCGTACTTTTCTTAAAGATACATCCAGAGCAAAATGGCTGATGACATTGACACGTATCCAATATAATTCTAAAGGAACGGATACACTTATTCATAATTACGGAACTAATGATGTCTACCAAACACATGCGGACTTCAGAGGTAAAGATGATTTGATTAAAAATACTTCATGTACTCAAGCATATCAAGCGCTTTTGGGAACTAGCGATAGCATTCCAGAAATCAATAGTCTCTTCCACTGGCTCAACGAGACTGATACTTACATTTATCGAGTGAATGCACGCCCCAAGAAAAATATTGATGAGTGTGTCGCGAGGTTCTACGCGTATTCCGGCAGGGCGGACTTGGGCTGCGGCGGGGATCCGGCGTACTCGTATTCTTCGCTCGGGGTACGTCTGCGCAAAAAAATTTCTGGAGGCAACTCTCCATGAATAGATATATCTTGCGACCTTACTTACAACCTGAACCTGATTTAGTAGCACTCGCGCAGACTATGAAAATGCCTGCTTCAGATGGAACTGGAAATCAGAAAGATGAAACTAAGAAAAATACTGGCACCCCTCCGTTGATTCTCCCCCAACCTGACTTTGAACCAGGAAAACCTGAATCGTATATTCTTCTTCCTGCTGGGCAGTATGGAGGAGAAGAATATCCTGACTTGTATATTGGAATGAAAAGAGTTTCTCTTGATGCACGTTTGGAAAAAGCACTTCAAACGAAAGGCATTCAATTAAGTAATAAAGGAAATGAAGTGCCTCGAAATAATTCACAAGGATTTCTAGGATACATCAATCATCAAGAAGCATTGCTTATTAATAATGCTCTTGGCGGATTTACACCTTCTCTTCTTCTTTCTAAAGAGTTTCTGTCATTGCTTGAAGAAGGTATTTTTCAAGGAAAAGTAGTACATAATGGCGCTGGAAGCAAAATCCAAATTCCCACTTTAGAGGTAATTTACAAGGATATTACAGAGGTGCGGAGTCCTTGGAGAGCTGAATGGTATGGTACTAGATTTCATGGATCAAATATTAGCTATTGTACTGTTACTCCAAAAGGAGTTTTGCAAGACGTTACACGTCAAATGGTACTAAATGTTCATCTTACTCAACAGAAGACACCAGGTATTGATTTCAGATATTGGCTTAAAAACGCTACATCACAGGGTCTGCCTCCTTCACATTGTCCAGATGGCGCTCTTTATTATTGGCCTCCTAAAAATGATACTGTCGCGAGGTTCGGCGCGGGTTCCGACAGGGCGTACTTGGTGCGACGGGGATCCGACGTACTCGGGTTCGTCGCTCGGGGTACGCGAAGCGCGCGCGAAAATTTAGGAGAATCTTATAATGAATCAACGATTACAAAACCAGAAAAAAACTGAAAACGTGATTGCCACAGCGAAAGCCAGAAATAAATTTGTAGGTCCTGTAAATGCACAAGCGACCAACAGCACTCCCTGTTTTGGTGGCTATATTACCCAACTGCAGAATGTACATTTAGAATATAATCCTTCGTATCCCTTGCATCGAACACGTTACGCCCCTGATGTTGCATTTAAGGAAGCATTTGATGCAATTACTGAACACGAGATGATACATAAAAGCGATGGAAAAGGTCGCGGCTGCCCTAAAAATGAACAACTAGATATTTCTGAAATTCTCACACCAATGGCAGAAGTTCTAAAATCTAAAAAACTTCCGAATGTTCCTTTTGGAAGTCAAGGGCACACGCTTTACACTTATTTTGCAAATTTGTATGAGGACTTGGTCGATAATACTATTGTATGTGACAATCGGGGAGCACAAGGCCTTTGTCTGATGTATGATGACATGGCACAACATGTAGGCAAAATCGGACCGCTTTTTGAAGCATTCCACCGTGTACAAGCATTTGTATTTCCTAAAAAAGAAGGAGTGGCTTCTCTCGTAAAACACTTTGAGCCCTCTGTAAAATCAAAAGAAGTTGCAAAAGCATTTCTCGCAAGAGCGGGATTGTCTACTGTTCCTCTGGAGCAACGTATAAATATGCTTACAGATTCAACAAATTGGAAAAAACATTCGGCAATATTTGCTGACGAATTCTCTAAACTTCTTGATCCTAAACAGTTGCAGATATTTTACTTCCCTCTTATTGGAGGAAATGATTTCGCTCGCTTGGGAAATGAAGATGTACAAATGGAGATTGCATTGAAAGCATATGGTGAGCAAGGTAGTGCATTTGAACCACCTGCATTTATGGAGGATAATTTTGCCTTACTTTCATTGTATCGAGCACTTGCGAAGAAAATAGATATGAAAGTGCAAAGCCACTCGGTTGAAACGCAACGACCAGTAGCTCATGTCGCTCGCCGTCGCTTTGATTTTAATAAAGACCAGCTTGAACGCTTAGAATTCGGGATAAACACTTCGGGCATGTTGGAAGCGCAAACAGGTAAATATCCAGTCATTGTACGTTCACGATACCAAGTTTCTCCAGGAAACTTTCCCGAAGTACGTGTTGGACTACTTGACTGTTCAGATTCCATGCGTCTTTCAGTTACTGGTGAAGAAGGGAAGGTCATGAATCCTTGGGCAAAAGAGGAGAAACAATGGACAAATACAAGCAGATATCATCATTCACTATTGGTTGAATTTGGACTTTGCGAGCTCTTCCGTAGGCGAGGGACGCTGAAGGAATCTAATGTACGGCTTGGCGTGTATTCAGATACTACGCGCATGGGAAATAATCTAGGGGAATCAGAACGACTTGCATTGACTCCTGCTTTTGGGGGAACAAAGTTTAGTAAGAACGCACTTGAGACAATTTTCAAAGGAAATGGAGCATTAGTCTACACGATTTCCGATGGGGAAATTGAGAATTGGAGTACAATGAAAGACAGTTTCATTGAAGGGGCACGGAGGCATCATTATGTTCATTTGCAGATAGGTAATGCAAGCCAAATGTACTGTGATCTGAAGAGTGCTGGTTTTTATGTTGTAAATGATGATGGAAAAAATGCGGCTAAAATACTCATTGATTTAACACAAAAAACACTTTATGGAGTAAAATAACTATGAACAGATATATCTTACGGCCTTACTTACAACCTGAACCTGACTTAGTTGCGCTTGCACAATCTACGAAGGTAAATGATAAAGAAGTTCCTCCTGTTAATCCTCTTCTCAAATCACCAGTAGTCTCTACGAATGTTCAGAGCAATGTAGATTTTTGGTCTATTCCTCTCTTATATAGGAGTGAACAATACACTGCGGATTTGATGAAGACACTTTTGGAAGATGGAGCTGCGCATACACAAGATGAATGGGCTGCGCGTTATGAGCGAGTCAGAGGAAGTGACGAATTTTATACACCAGACTTCCCTGCATTCTATGGGATTGTGAAAGCTGCGAAAATAGCGGGACGTGAAGATGTTCGTACTTTTCTTAAAGATACATCCAGAGCAAGGTGGCTGACGACGCTTACTAGAATTGCTTATCAGCCTTCAAGCCATGATACAATAATCCATAATTATGGAACACAAGATCGTTATCAAACTAGTGTTGATTTCATTACTCCTAATGAATTTATTATCAATACTAATAAACCCTGGTCTTATCAAGGGCTTTTAGAGACTCGCGATAATGTTCAAGAGATAAATAAGGTATTCAACTGGCTGGATGGAACAAATGCATATTCGTGGAAAGTAAATACTAAACCTGATAAAGTTGATGAGCGTGTCGCGAGGTTCGACGCGGATTCCGTCAGGGCGGGCTTGGACTGCGACAGGGATCCGGCGGGCTCGTATTCTTCGCTCGGGGTACGTCTGCGCAAAAAAATTTAAGGAGTACTTCAAAATAATTTTGTAGCGTTTATTTTTACATCTATCTCTTTTCTAAAATATAGCGATTCAACAACGACAAAATATAAAAAGGCAAAGACCGTCGATAAATTACAACGTTACAAAAACTAACGTTTAAAGTTTAACTTCTCTGCGACGTCAGGAATCTTTGATTCCTGAACGTGCTCAAGGACTGATTGTCCTTGACATCTGGCAGAATACGGCTAGGGACGGCGGGCGCATATCCTTCTCTGTCACCATCATTCTTTAATACCTCTCTTCCTTCTCTCGGTTATGCAGCTCCAGCTCTATTCGGAAAAGCCAGAAGATCTTGCCCAATCCCAAGAGCGTACGCGCAGTCAAACCTCTGCATTAGTGGAGCAGCTCGGGAAGCAAGTACGCTCGGAGGATCAAGCATTCCCTCAGTTTCTTTCAGACTTTAACAAAGGAAGATTTTGGAATGCTCTTCAGTATGTTGACGGAGCAGAGATCAAAACACTCGAAAAACGAGCACATCAAAGAAAAAGAGCAGAGACACATCTTAACGATGCAGAAAGAAAAGAACTCGGAACACTTATTCTCAATCAGGCGCTTCTTAAGCCCTACGGGACAAAAGGTTGGCCCGGACTTTCTCAAGGTCATTGCATATTATATCAACAAGTCTTGAAAGTTCCGGATTCACTCTATCATCAAGCCATACGCCCTTTTGAGAAAAGGCTGGTCAATGGGGCGTTCTGGGAAGCTTTTCCTGAACTGCATTTAACAAACTATGATAGTGAATACGCACTCATAAAAGAAATTCTTCTTGAAAAACAAGATTTTCTTGATCTTTCTTTTGCTTCACAAGGAGCTCCCATCTATAAAAAAAATCGAGGCTTAACCTTAGGTGATGAACACTTGGGAGGCGTTGACCTTCAGGGTTACGAGGATGATGTTCTCGATGCTCTTGCTTCCTGGCTCCGAAAACTTGCTGAAGTACAACTTTCTCTTCCCGAATTTAAACCCGAAGTCCTCACTGATATGTCTCTTTCGTATATCGGCGCGTTATTCAGCACGTGCCCACCTGAATATGAAGATCTTCACTATGGTAGTAGTTCTGAAGAAATATTAGAACGTTTCAATCAATCGTGGTTACAATCTCTGCTTGAGCGCTCCCCCATCTTGCGCAAGCGCTTAGCACACGAATGCGCTGCTCTTCCAGACTGGTACGGAAACATCGTAAAAGACCTGCTGAAAGAAATCTCTTACGCACATGAAGTGGTGCAGAATATTTGAGTCAGAATTGCATATTGAATGAGTATTCTCCTCAAGTTTATTTTAAACAACCTTTTGAAAGAAGGACTCCTCTGAACATCTCTAATTATAGGAAATCACTTTAATAACCGTAATTCTTTGAGTGATTTCCTATCTAGCGAATAACAAAACAACTACGAAAATTAAAGTTATTCGCTATAATTCTCATATCAGGTTAATCGATCTGTTAGATAGTACGATGCGTTAGGAGAATAAAAACTGCGGGGAGGAGGATTCGAACCTCCGTAGGCACTAAGCACACGAGATTTCTCATGAATCCCAACTTACGCTGTCCTAACGGACAGCGGACATCTTAAGTCTCGCCCGTTTGACCACTCCGGAATCCCCGCATTGTGGATAACTGCATGGTTTAGGTTACACGTTTTTGGCAGTTACCCATTTGAGGTCTGCGTACGAAATGTCATCTAACCTACGCAGTCCTCTATAACTGAAGAATTGATAAGAGCATTATAAACCTTTTTGTCGCAGGAGGCAAGAGTCTTGCCGAGACAGGGGAGTTCACTTGCAACAAATAATTTAATTTACCGTCGGTGGTGCGGGCAATATTAAAATTTTGCGTTTTTCTGTCTTAGAAACTGGCAGAGAGGATTTTGAAAAAGTTTATATAGGGGTGTTACTCTCATGATACAATGAAAAAAGGGGTTGGTGGTCGCGCTCAGACGTATAGTGTTATTCTTATTGCTTTAACTGTCATTGTTTTTATCGCCTACCTTTCATTGGTTATTGCTGTGCATACTATCAGAAGTTCAGCTGGAAATACTGTTGTATCAGTTTATGAAGGAGTCAATACAGTATTTAATATATCTGTAAATAACTCCGATGCAAATCAAACCGCCAATATCACAATGGTTACTATTACCTTGCCGACGAGTTTCAATTACAGCGCGAACAGCGCGAACAGCAGCATACTGAACTATACTAATTTCACTTTTGCCAACACAACTACTATTCTCAACTGGTCAAACCAGACACACTTCATTATTAATGGTTCGGCCAGCAGTGAAGGTACATTTGTTTATTTCTGGTTTAATGCCTCACCCTCATTTCCAGGTGTATATACCTTTGTTATAAGGACATGGAATGCAACAACTGAATATAATCAGGGAAATATCACTATAAATGTTAATGACACTAGGAATAGCACTGGTTTCCACCTTTCTCCTTCAAACAATACTTTCACGACGTCCTCGACCTACAATTTCTCGGCAAATGTCACAGATAACTTTAACCTTTCTAATGTCATGCTCCATGTGTGGAATAGCACTACTATTATTGTACCTAATGCTACTGCCAGTATCCTAAATACTTCTGCAACGAACGGAACTAATGCCCTTGTGAACTTTACTTTTACATTTCCCCGTGAGGCTCGCTATTTCTGGAATTTCCTCATGAATGATAGTGCAAATAACTCTGCGTTTAATATAACTAACTTTACAATTGTGTATGACATAAGCCCTCCTTCAACTACTCTGCTAAATGATAGTGGGGCCGATGTGAATTATAGCTTCGTAAGCAGAAATTACACACTTATCAATGCGACAGCAACAGACGTGGTTGCAGGAATTTCCAATGTTACAGTTTATTTGTGGTACGGAAATGGCACACTGTTGAATGAAACTAACACTTCTGTCTCAACATTGGTGAATATTACAAATCTCTCAGATGGAAAGTATTACTACAATGCGACAGCAACGGATTATGCAAATAATAGAAATACTACAGCTACGAAGACAGTAACTATTGATTTAACTACGCCAACAACTGCAGTACTAAATGACAGCGGTGCTGATGCAAATAATACATTTTTAAGCAGAACTTTTGTCCTCTTGAACGCGACTGCGACCGATGCGATCAATATCTCAAATATCACAATATTCTTATCAAATGCAAGTGGTGTTGTAAACCAATCTAATGGTTCAACAGGAGCATTGGTTAATCTTTCAGGTTTAGGAGATAATGTCTATCATTATAATGTGACTGCAACAGACTATGCAAATAATAGAAATATATCAACTATAACCAGAAAGGTAACTATTGATTCAACAATACCTTCCCAGATTGTATTCAACAGTTCTACGGATTCAAACAATACTTATGTTGCGCGTAATTTTACCGTGATAAATATTTCCAGCGCTGACAACCTCAATATTAGTAATATTACTATATTTCTATGGTTCGGGAATGGAACATTGCTGAATGAGAGCTTTAGCACCACTGCTAATGCGACTGGTCTTTATTATGTGAATATTACAAATCTCTCAGATGGAAAGTATTACTACAATGCGACAGCAACGGATTATGCAAATAATAGAAATACTACAGGGACTAGGACTATTTACATTGACCTGACAGTGCCTTATAATATCTCCTTTGTCACAACCAGTGATGCAAATAATACATATGTACCAAGAAACAATACATTCATTAATGTTAGTGTGCATGATGCGATCAATATCTCAAATATTACATATTTCTTAGGATATGCAAATGGTACACCATTGAATGAAACAACGACAATAGTTGGTGTGGCAAATAGAACTAACCTTGTATTGAACATTACAAACTTGAGTGATGGACAGTACTATTACAATGTGTCAGTAACTGACCAGGCGAATAACAGAAATTATAGTGGTACTCGGACTATTTACATTGACTTGACAAGACCGCTTGTTGAATTCAATACCACTGTTCCTGGGAATACTTCAGCAAATTATGCGAATGTTTCCAGAACTTGGATTTTTGTTAATGCGACTGTAAATGAAACGAATGAAGCGAATATTACTTTTTCACTTTATAATAGCACTGGCGGGGCGACGAATGTTACGACATTTGCAAATACTTCTGTAAGAACCATAAACTGGACAGGTCTTGCGAATGGCAATTATACTTATAACGTCACAATAACAGACTACGCAAATAATCGCAATACGACTGCGACCAGGACAATCTTTATTGATACTACGGGACCAACGGTCAGTGTTGCTAAGACGAGTTCAACAAAGACAACTCTTACGCTTACTATTACT
The DNA here is from genome assembly GCA_964554415.1 of Candidatus Woesearchaeota archaeon. Lineage (GTDB taxonomy): Archaea > Nanobdellota > Nanobdellia > Pacearchaeales > GW2011-AR1 > JAGVXD01. The sequence goes on from CAZKON010000014.1 coordinate 21,667, forward strand.
GCTAGTGACGCAGTTTCTGGCGTGAATACACCATGTACAACCAATCGTGCTGGCGCGATAGTTAGCGGAAGCACAATTACTGAAAGTGGTCTTGCGTGCAGTACGAGTTATGCATATGACGTTACATGTAATGATTTTGCAGGAAATTCAAGAGTTGGCAGTTTGTCCGCTACCACTGATAGTTGTTCTGGAGGAGAAAGTACAAGTAGCGGAGGGGGTGGGGGAGGAAGTAGCACAACTACTACAACCACATCTACCTGGGCCAGTACTTTTGTGCCGGAGAAAGCACTTTTCGAGACAGGTTATACAAGAACATTAGCACCAAAAGAACGTATTCGTGTTGATATAGGTAATACTGCTCATCACGCAGGAGTTCTTGAAGTCACTGCTACAACTGCCAAGATTCAGATTGCCAGCACTCCTCAGGAAGCAACATTGACTATAGGTGAAAGTAAGAAGTTTGAAGTAACGAACGATAGTATTTATGACCTTAAAGTTACTCTTGTTGCAATCAAAGATGGCAAGGCAGACATTACTGTTCAGTCAATTGCTGAACCTTTCGCTTCATCTGCTGTTTCTACACAAGAAGGAACAACTGCAAATAAAACAAAAGTGGAAACAGAGGCAACTACAGACTCTACTGCAACGGAGAATACTAAGTCAGGTAATGAGGGTGTACAATCTAAGAGTAATAAATGGATTATCTGGATTGTTATTATTATTGTGCTCATTCTCGTTGTTTTGGCAATAGTAAAACGGTACAAAAGATGAAATTATAGGGCAGGAGATGCAGAACATGTCAATAAAACCTTTGTTTAAAGAGAAATGAAGAATGCATTTTTTGTACGCAGGAATTATTTGATTGTTCTTGTGAGCTGTTGCATTCTTGCCTCGCTTGTCCTTGCAGCACATGATGCAACAACTTCCTCTAGAGCGATTGCATTCTACCTTATTGAAGACAGAATCTTTTTTTTTAACGTTACCATAAATAATAGCGATTTTGGTCAGGGTGCAAACATAAGCTCTGTGACCATTACTCTACCTGAGAGTTTTATTGTTCTAACTGGAAGCCAGAACACCTCGGCACATGCAAATAAAGATTTTACAAGCAGCAGCACTCTCTTAAATTGGACGAATAATACATTTTATCTTATTAATGGAAGTAATGGAGATGATCCTCGCTACTTTTGGTTTAACGCAAATGCAACGACCCCAGGCGTATATTCGCTGATTATCACAACAACTAATGGAAGCGCGACATTTAACCCTCGTAATTTGAGTGTTGTGGTTAATGATACTACCGCGCCCAGTGCTTCTTCTCTTTTCCCTGGTAACAATGGAGTTTCCCGTTCATCTACATTCACTTTGTCAGGAAGCTTTAGCGATGCTACAAATATAACACTAGGAACTCTGTATGTTTGGAATTCGAGCAACTCACTAATTAACTCTACAATTGTGAACACTTCAGTTGTAGGAACTATCAGCATCGCAAATTTCACGTTAATTTTCCCGAAAGAGGATAGATATTATTACAACTTTCTGACTAATGACACGGCAAACAACTCTGCCTTCAATGCAACAAACTTTACCATAGTTTATGATATTACACCCCCTACAGTCAGCCTTGCTAAATCAAGTTCTACCATGACTACTTTAGCATGGACTGCGACTATTACAGACGCACTTGCAGGAATAAATACCTCCTGTAGTGTTGCGAACAGAGTCAGCGTAAGCGTGGGCTGAAATAGTGGTAGCCAGACAATCAATGAATCAGGACTTACCTGTGGAACTAACTATACATTAGAAGTTACCTGTTATGATGCTGCTGGAAATGAAGGTAAATCTAATATATCTGCAAGCACTGATACGTGCACTAATTCAACCGGCAATTCAAATAATATGGGAACAACCAATTGGGCTACAACATTTATCGCAGAGACTTCAGCACTTGAGACAGGATACACGAAAGAGCTTGCAGCGAAAGATAGGGTACGCGTCATAGTTAAGGGTCAAGAGCATTATGTTGGCCTTTTAGAAATAGATAGTGCAACTGCAAAGATTGAGGTTTCCAGCACACCGCAAAGAGCAACTCTTATTGTTGGTGAAAGCAAGAAATTTGAAGTGACTAATGACAGTATCTATGACCTTGCAGTTACATTACTGAGCATTAACGGAAGTAAGGCAAACATCACTATCTATAGCATTTCTGAGCCAGTTCCTCTAAGTGAACAAACTCGTAGTGGGAGCGCTAGTGGTGAGAGTGCTAAGGCGAATACTAGTTCTGCCAATCAATCAGCGGCTCAGAACAGGGGTGCTGGAAGCGCGAAACGACTCTCTCCTTATCTCTGGGGATTTATGATTGTTTTGCTAATAGCATTGTGTGCACTTCTTTATTACATTTACCGAAGTAAGAATAAGTACCTTGTGTAACTGCATTGAGCGACATGAAATTTAATCTTCACATATCTTATTAAGAATCTCGTGCACATCATGTGTAACCTGACGTAGGATTTCTTCATCACTCGCTTTTGGGTTGTTCTTCTTGTACTGCAGCGCATGAGATGCGCCTGAAATCACTGCAATTTTTAGACGATTTGATTCGTTCATTGTGTCTTTTAGGGCTCGCAGTTTAAAAGTATTATGGCAATGGAGCCGTGTCAATCTAACGAGTTAGCGCAGCAACTCCGCAGCGAGGAAGTCCGCAGCTCTTTAGCCGAGGAACTCCGCAGCAAGAGA
>CAZKON010000015.1:0-19105 GCA_964554415.1 Candidatus Woesearchaeota archaeon
TATATAAGCCTTTTGGAGTAACTTCATAGTATTAAACTTCATTCGGAGATACTGGTAAGAATATTTATATAGCGCAACACCCACAGGTCTATATGAAAGAGAGCGAGCATCAGATTGAGATTCTGGAGGCAACAAGAAAAGCAGTTGTGGAAAATGACGCCCAAAGCCTGCGCAATCTCTCTAACCAGACTATTCACAGTGCATCTTATATACAAGATAGTGGCAGCATCGTACTTGCAGTTTTGGTATATACTCTTAGCAAACTAATCGAAAGGAATGCTCATGAAAAAATAAAAAATTGGAAGATATTTACCAAGAAGCTTGACTCGTGGTTTGCTCTGGCGATACAAGCGCTGAAGAGTGGCAATCAAACTGCATACGAATCATATCTTGAGCAAACACGCAAATCTCTAACAACAATCTCTCTAAACGTTAAACCCTATCTACAGGAAGTTTTCCACAAAGCTTCAATCAACAAAGCCTCTCGTATTTATGAGCACGGTATCTCATTGGGAAAAACAGCACAATTGCTGGGGATAACTCAATGGGAACTTGCAGAATACACTGGACAAAAACATGACAGAAGTTACGCGACAATTGATGCGCGCCAGCGCGCTAAAATGGCTCTGGAGTTCTTCTCATGAATTATATTGAGGACTCTGAAAAATCCCAAGATCCTCTATCGAACCGCTTTGAAACTAAGAGAATCTCCGATTCTCGAGGCGCTCAGAAATCATGGATTTCTGACGACCCTCGAGGGACATCGAAATTGGGGGGTTATTCAAAGCTCTCTATTGAAGCTAAAAAAGATGATTTGAAAAAAGTGCTCATCTTCGATTCAGGCCCGCTTATCAATCTTTCTATGAATGGTCTACTGGACATTCTAGTCCGCCTGAAAAAGATATTTAATGGGAAGTTCATCATCACACCCCCGGTCAAGCACGAAACAATTGAGCGCCCGATGAAAGTCCAAAGATTTGAACTTGGGGCGCTGCGAATACAGGAATTGCTACAGCAAGGAATACTTGAGCTTCCGGAATCTTCGAACATTAACAATCAAGAATTAGAACAAATAACCAATCATCTTCTTGATAAAGCAAACCATGTAATACAAGTGAGAGAATCATGGGTTCCAATTGTCAGCGAGGCAGAAATGTCCTGCTTAGCTCTTGCTTCCATCCTGAAAAGAAGGGGGTTCGAAGCACTAATTGCAATCGACGAGCGTACAACAAGAACACTCTGCGAGAATCCTTATATACTGGAGAGAATAATCAGTGACCGCATGCATCAATGGGCAAAAGTAAAAGCTGCAGACCTCTCAGAGTTCAGGGAATATGAGTTTATCCGCTCTTCTGAATTAGTCTATGTAGCCTATAAAAAAGGAGTTCTGGGATTGCAAGGAAAACAAGCACTTGAAGCAGTGCTTTACGCAACAAAAAGTAAAGGCACGGCAATTTCATATGAAGAAATTGAAACAATAAAAGAGATGTAAAAAATGGCACTTGAAACCTCTCTACTGGTAGACCTGCTTCTCTCACTTAGCATTGGCGCGATTATGGGCATAGAGAGAGAAATAATGCACCAAAAGCAGGAAGTGCGCGATTTTGGGGGTATAAGAACATTTTTGCTTGTTGCACTTCTTGGATTTATAATTACCTACTTGGCGGCGGAGATTCTGCACTCAACTGCTGCATTTCTTTTAGGATTTGCCGCATTCATGCTGCTCGTAATTGCATCTTACATTCTTATTGCCCTAAAAACAGGGCGCATCGGCTTGACTACTGAGATTGCTGCAACAATTGCATTTCTGCTTTCTTCTCTGTTAGTATGGGACACAGAGCAAAAATTCAACCTTGCTGCCGTGACACTTGCGGTTATCGTTGCTGCATTACTGGCAGTCAAAAGCCATCTTCACTCATTTGCAAGGAATACTCAAATACCAGAACTCTATGCAGCGCTCAAACTAGCTATCATCAGTATAGTCATTCTTCCTCTCCTTCCAAATAAAGATTACACTCCTCTGGATATTCCTGGAGTAGAATTATTATTACAATCAGTACCTTCTGTACTTGCAATTGCTTCAGAACTATCTGTTTTCAATCCATTCAAAATTTGGCTTATGGTAGTATTCATCTCGGGTATTAGTTTCGTCGGGTATATCCTGATGAAGACAATTGGAACAAATAAAGGTATTGGAATGACAAGTTTTCTTGGAGGTCTGGTCTCCAGCACAGCAGTCACAATAGCTCTAGCAGAAAGAAGTAAAGGAAATAATTGGAATGTGCCACTAGCCATGGGCATTATTATTGCGTCCACAGTAATGTTTGGACGTGTTCTCTTTACAGTGCTCGTAGTAAACCCTTCCTTAGTGGCTCCTCTTTTCTTCCCATTATGCGTAATGGTTGCTGTCGGAATAATGGCAATAATATTCCTTGCGCGCAAACCAAGGCCTAAGAAACAGGAAAAGATTGATATTAAAAGTCCTTTTGCCTTAGGCCCTGCGTTAAAATTCGGAGTACTATTTGCAGCAATCTTAGCTATTGCACGAATTCTTCATATTATGTTTGGAAACGCAGGGATTTACACAGCCAGTCTCATAGCGGGTTTTGCTGACGTAGATGCAATAACTATCTCGCTAGCAACCCTTGCAGGAAAAGCATCACTTGAAAGCGCTGCCGCAATAATTGGAATAACTTTAGCCATAACTGCAAACATGATAATAAAAACAGCAATTGCTTACATGTGCGGAGCTCGCTCGCTGGCAAAAATTGTAGCACTCTCTTTTGCAGCTATGATTATTGCGGGTGCATTAACAGCCTTGTTGCTTTATGCCTAAAGACCTTAATTTTTCCTCGTTTGGGCGTTATGTATAAAGCAATAGCGTACTATAGAGATGCCATAGGCATTCCTATTTTTATTTCAAACTGGGTGTAATACCCCGCAGCTTGCTGCGCCAGTTTGAAATTAGAGATTTCCGTCTCGAAGCCGAGCGTAATACCCCATCAGCTTGCTGTGGGGACCTCAAGAACGAAGTTCTTGACAGTGCTCAGGAATTGCAGATTCCTGACATAGCGAAGGCATAGGAAATCTCTTTATCTTTAGCGCGAAGCGCTACTTTTTTAGAATTCTCATGTCATCTCTATAAGTCACAAAACCCTTCGGGTTTTTAACCTCGGCTTGAAAGCCGAGGCTTGTCGTGGTTTTGTGACTGCCGGAGGAATTCGCTCTGACAGAACCACGGAATAAATTCCGCGGATTCCTACGAGCATTGAATAGTCTCCACGTCGAAATCTATTTAAATACTGTCTTCCTAAAATATATATTGGCATGTATATGATGAAAGGAGGTTACTATGACTAAAAGTGAAAAAAGCAACCTTATAGGAAGCTGGGCTTTTTTGATTGGTGTTGTCCTTGCGGTTATCCTTGGAGCAGTAGGCGAAATAGACAGAACCATCCTAACAGTTCTTATGCTCATTGGACTGATTGTTGGCTTATTGAATATAGCTGACGAAGAAGTATCTCCGTTCTTAATAGCCGGAGCGATACTAATTATCGCAGCAGAGTTTGGCGGAAGATCATTGCAAGCAGCACCTGATGCAATCAATGGCATATTCCAGGCATTGCTTGCTATATTTGTCCCAGCGACAATAATTGTTGCAATCAAACACGTCTTTAATCTTGCGCGCAAGTAAAGAGGCATCTTATTTTTTTATTACATTTTTTGACACTGAGAAAATCGGTTCGCGCACGCCCCGTGGCTTTAGCCCGGAGTAAGCGAACCGATTTTCGAGGTCTGAAAAACTCAAAGAACCTCTGGGTTTTAACCCAGAGTTTTTCAGATGTCGGGAATTGCGCTGTTTACTCACGAGCTAAACCTCAAGAATGCTCTGAGTTCGCATTCTTGATGGCTATCAGAAACCAGGGGGTTTCTGAAGGCAGGGAGCGTGCACATGCGCAATTCCCGAGCATGCTCAAGAACCACGACACGCCCCAGACTTTAGTCTGGGGTTCTTGACATAAAACTCTACTGCTAAAAAATGGGCCCGGAGGGAGTTGAACCCTCGTCTGACGGGCTGGAGCCGTCTATTCTAAATCCGTTGAACTACGGACCCTTTAAGGTACAGCGCAAATATAGGTTTTAAGCTTTTCTAAAACCAATCAGAGATTTAGCCGCGTGTGTTATCCGAAAATTAGTTCTTAACGGATAAAGAGAATTCCTAACCTCGTGCATCCAACCGTTCGCTTCGCTCTCTCCGCAGCAAGCTGCGGAGTATTGCACTCGGTTCAAGACGGAATTCTCTAATTACATTTTGAGCCGTAGCAAGCTGCGGAGTATTCAACTCAAAATGTAATAAGTGGGACCACTGGGATTCGCACCCAGGCCGCCGCCACCCCATGGCGGAATCCTACTAAGCTGGACCATGGCCCCCTAGCAAGAACTATGTCTCATGGCTTTTAAACATTTACGCGAGAACACTTCTCAAAAAAACTACAACACCAAAATGATTTTAAATCTTCTGTGTACCATAGAGATATGGGTGTTGGACATCTATCTTTCATACGCTTTGATAATATCTTCTTTTAACTGCATAAATTTTCCTTTCTGAACAGCCGTTCTTGCTCTTCGCATTAGCTCTTGTAAGAAATACAGATTATGATAACTTGCAAGCTGGAATCCAACACCTTCCTCACGATGAAGCAGATGTCTGATATATGCTCTTGAGTAGCGCCTGCATACAAAGCAGGAACACGCAGAGTCAATCGGTTTAGGGTCATCTTTATATGGAGAATTAGTTATTCTAAGAAAGCCACTATTAGTGAATAGCGTGCCTCGGCGGGCATTTTGGGTTGGGAATCGCGAGTCAAAGATATCAACTCCTCTGGAGATTGCTTCCATAAGTTCAGGCGGGTTGCCAGCGCCCATAAGATAAACCGGTTTGCTTTCAGGAATGTAAGATTTAGCAATCTCAATCATTGCATATTCATCTTCTTTTGGCTCTCCTAAAGCAAGACCTCCTATAGAATAACCTTCAAAGTCAAGAGCAGTAAGCTGGCGAGCAGAAAGTTCACGCAGGTCAGGATGTATACCTCCCTGAATAATCCCAAAAAGGTGCTGACGTTTTTCAAAAGGCAGTTTTTTTTGCTGTGCTGTATGATGTTTTTTGCACTGTTCTGCCCAGAGCGTAGTTCTTCTCACTGCTTCAGAGACAGAATTCTTTGATTCTGACATCAGAGGCATAGTGTCAAGGCACATTGCAACATCGCTGTTCAGTGCTAGTTGCAATTTCATATTTGATTCGGGGGTCATAAAGACTTCTTCCCCACTGTAAGGGTTACGGAAACAGACTCCTTTTTCTTTAGAGCCAAGATACAATCGCGGGGAATACATCTGGAATCCTCCTGAGTCAGTAAAGATTATTCCAGGAAATGCCATAAAATTTGCAATGCCTCCGAAATTCTGAATTATTTCGACTCCAGGGCGCATGACAATAACAAATGCATTGCAGATTATTGCTTTAGCGTTCATACTCTCAAGATCCTCAGAGGATATGTGTTTTACAGCAGTCTTAGTTGCAACAGGCATAAAAAAAGGTGTCTCAATATCACCAGATTTAGTGTGCAGTATCCCTGCACGCGCTTTGTTAGTAGCATCGCGGCAAGCGATAGTAAATATTCCATTTGTCATAAAAGAAAAGGAAAGTGTGTGTATAAAAACTCTACCATCGGCCGCAGAGAAAGCTATTGTTCCATCAGCGGTAATATTATATATCCCTGACTCTTAATCAAAATATGGGCAACCACTGGAACGAAGATGAAGACGATGAACTAGACGAAGGAAATGAAGAATACGTCGAGCAAGTCTGCGACGTGCTCTGTCCCCATTGCAGACGACCCTTACAGCTTGTTTTAGCTTCTGCGGACGATGAAGATGAAGAACTCGATGAAGACGATGAAGAGTGAATAGTCGCATAGTAAAAAAGTGAAGAACCCTATGACAAGATGACATGAGAATTGCCAAGAACCCGCGGACTAAAGTCCGGAGCGTGTTCGGGTTCTTGAGCATGTCGAGGACTTCTGTCCTCGAGCACTCTCAGGAATCTTTGATTCCTGAAGCCTCGAGAATTCTGTTTGCGCAAACTTCTGACTTCAGTCCGCGAGCAAGCAAACAGAATTCTCTTAGTATCAAAGAATGTTCCGTTCAATAGTGATTAAGTGGCACGAATATGCACGAGCTAACCAAGAAGGCTCTCGAGAGGGATAGTTTTCACAAAAAATTTGATATTTCATGTAATTGTCGGCAATTTTTATTTCAGTTTAAAATCTGTGGATGGGGGGTTTGCATTAGAGAGTTGCCAGCCCGTTTTTTAAGAACATTTTTAATGTTGGTTATTCTTATGCTTGCTGTGAAAAAGTACAAGATATTTCGTTCCGTTAGTTTTCAAAGAGAAGTTGCAAAGTATGATAAATCTATTCAAGATAGAGTTGATAAGATTGAAAGCAAACTAATGTTTAACTCAAAATATGGAAATCCTCTTGGAACAGAGTGGTTTAGAGAATCAAGATTTGAAAATTACAGAATTTATTTTCTGGTTTACGAAGAATTGGATGCAATTTATATGGTTGCAATAAGTGGCAAAAAAGACCGGCAAAAAACAATCAACACAATTAGGCTCTTCCTTAAATTTTTTAAGTTAGAAATAGAAAAACTGGTTAGAGAAGAGAATATGAAAGAAAGTGAAGAAGGTTAAAAACTATCTTACTCTTATAACATTGCCTTCTTTTATGTCTTTTAAGCTATTAACTAACTGTCTTAACAAATCTAAATCTATATTAGCTTGCATTTTAAGCTTCTCATACTCACCCTTTGGTATTTTTATCATTTCTTCCATATTTTCTATAAAGAAATGAAGTTTTTAATTCTTTCGGCTGTACCCGCCCCGCTTTTTTGCTTCTTTTTTCCTAAAAAAGAAGTCTTTTTAAAGTCTATTTTCAATAAGTTCTTATGGCTGAGTATGATAAAAAAATAGAATTAGATGAGAATACTATAACTATTAAGAATATTACTATTGAAGATGCAAATACATCAAAAATACTCAGAGATATTGCAGAAAATAAAAAATGGAAGGATTGGATTAGAACACAGGATTAAATTTATTTTCTGTCTTCCGCGCGCCACTATTGGGTGGGAAGAACAACTTCTCCATATATCTTAGAAATTTCGTTTAAAAAAGATTAAACGCCGAACGGCGTAACTCCGTTGGAGAATTTTAAACGGAACGAAAGAGCAAATCCTAATTATTTCTTGAGGTTTACTTTTCGCTTAATCTTACGAGCTAAACGAAGTTGAGGAACAATAGTTATTTTAGAAAAATCCGAGACTTACAGCAGTGAATAGTTTGCACAAAGCAAACATTTTAGGATAAAATGAATGAACTGCCGTTTAGCAGTGATTAGGCGAGTCTGAAAGACCTCTTGGTGCGAACTCAGAGCCAAGAGTTGTTAAACCTCACAAGATTTGCTCTTGAGTGTAATTTCTAAGCTATTTTTTATTAAGAAGTTATTGGGTGAGCAATTTTACTAGAAGATCTTTATCGTATTTACTAGTGGAATTGCGAATTGGGAAGGATTAATCTGGCACGCATTTTTTCTTTCGTGGGGGCTGACTGGTTTTTTGGTTCTTTTGTTAAAAGAAAGGGAGGGTTGGGTGGGAGTTCTTGGTTACTTTTTATAGATATTCTTTCTATGTCCTGCCTTTGACATTTGTAAAATTTGATTCGTTCTGTCTACATCAATAATCAGCCTATAATCTCCAACTCTTAACTTGTAACCTTCAATATCTTCAAGATGCTCAAGAAAATGAAAAGGATTTAATTTACATTGTTGAAGTTTATCCCAAATTCTCTCTTTAAGCTCTTTCTCTAGAGTATTCAGAAAATCAGTAGCTTTCTTATCAAATTTAAGTTCATACATCTTTTTACAAGCCAAGAATCTTCTTAGCTTCGTCTTCTGTATAGAATTCGCCTTTCTTAATTCTTTCTCTTGCTTCTTTTATTTCAAGAATAGTTTTTTGACTTAGCTTTGGCTCTTTCTCACACATTTTAACCAAATATATCAGCTTTCTTACTAATTCGTCATAGCTCTCGCTTTTGTATTGCTTAAAATTATCAAGTTCCTGCTTTGTCGTTTGATTAAGCCTTATTGTAGTTTCCATATACTACTGTATACATATGTAGATTTTATAAACCTTTCGATTCAGGGTTTTTTATACAAGTACCCATTTTTCGGTTCTTTTTTCTAAAAAGAAAGGGTGGGCTGGGCGGGAAATTAGAATTTAGCGCGCTATTTAGAAGAATTCGGAAGAAGAAACTTTTTTATTCTTTCTCTTGTATCTGCGAAATCGACCTGTATCCTGCCTTGATAATCGCCAATAAGTTTCTGACATTTAGCAACAATCAGTCTATAATCAAAGCCCAAAGCAACACGTACGTCTAGCCTAATTTGATAGATATCTTTAGAATGGTATACATTATTATATGCTCTTTCTACTCTTGCTCGTAAACTGCTTTCGGCTTTTTCTATTTCTCTTATTTCGCTTTTAGTAACTCCTTGAAGTAACCCAACGACTCGGTACTTTTCTCCCAACATGCCATATAAATCTTCTGCTATATCCTGCATAACTTTTGCGAAATTCATAGTTAAAAAATTAACTGGTTGCTTGTAAAATTCTTTATATTTTTTAATATCCGATAAAGTTTTTATTATATCATGTCCTACTATATCCTCTATGCTTAAAATAGCGGGAATTGCTTTAGATAAATCATAATTTTCTTTACAAAGTTCATCTTCTATCTCGTTTAAACCATGCTGAACCCTACCACTTATTAGATTATCTGAAAGACTAGCTGGTAAATTCAGACCAAAGGCATAGTGCATAAGAGTAACATCTTCTCCACCCATGTTCTCAAGTAAGTTGCTCAAATTCTGTCTGCTCCATTTTGTTTGTTTTTTATTTGTCATTTTAACTCCTCAAGATGTGTAGGATTTCCTCCGTGGGCCACATCACTAACTCTGTAAAAAATGCCTTTCTTTTTGATAAACCTTGGGTAGAATTTATTGTAGCCATAATGTATATCTCCACTATTTCCCTCTCTCAAAGAGAGATGTCTATGAAAACATGTGGCCCCGATATCACCACAGATTAACTCCTTACCATACATTACATCTCCACAATCATCATGATAAACATAAAAAATTGCATCGTCTTTTATACGAACAAAAAAATCTCTAGACAATCCTATTTTTTTCATTAGTTGCATAAATGATCTCTTTAAAGTAGAATCATGAGGATGAATTTCTTCAAACCAGATACCGTACTTGCTATTTCTTCTAATATTCTCTACACTATAATCATCCCATAAACAGGATAATCTAATATTAGGAAGTTCGAAACCCCTATATCCTCCAAGTTGATCAACGCTCGCGGATACTTCTCCAATATCCTTAGTATGTTTTCTAAGAATTTCGAAATACATTTCCCCAAGTTGTTCACAATTATTCAATACTGTCATGGCTATCTCTTGCAACTTCAATTTGTTTTTATTTAATCTTGTCATTTTACTACTCTCTATCAAAAGTCAAAAATAAAGCTATTTAAATATTGTCTCCCCCCCTTGGGACAACAATGACAATATATAAAAAGGCAAAATAACACATTATAATATGAATAATACAGAAGTCTTGGAAAAAATCGGACTTAGTAAAGGAGAAAGCAAAGTATATTTAGCTTTGCTTAAACAAAAAATAAGCTCTATTGGTCCAATCGTAAAAGAATCAGGTGTTTCAAGATCTAAGGTATATGAAATTGTAAATAGATTAATAGAAAAGGGTTTAGTCAGTTCTATATTAGAAGAGGGGGTTAATAGATACAAAGCAATAGACCCCAGATTAATTTTAGACTATTTAGACAAAAAAAAGATAGAAATTGAGGAACAAAAAGATTTACTAAAACAAAACCTTCCAAATATACTAGAACTCGCTTTAAAATTAGAAGAAAAACAATCGGTAGAAGTGTTTCAGGGATGGAATGCTATTAAAAATATATTTAGTCTTCTCATTAAAGACGCAAAAAAGAAAGATGAATGGTTTGCTTTCGGTATTCCAAAGCAAATGAATAAAGAAAGAGAAGAATTTTTCAAACAATGGAGAAAAGAAACAGATAAAATTGGAATTAAACAAAACTTACTAGCTGACGAAAGAATTAGAGCGTCTGCTGAATTGGCACCAAAATCAAAATATAGCTATGTTAGATATATTAAGCAAGAAACAGCAACTTCAATTGATATCTTCAAAGATAATACTCTTATTGGAATATGGACAAATAAACCTATAATAATTCTGATCAAAGGAAGAGAAGTTGCAGATTCATTTAAAGAGTATTTTGGACATCTTTGGAAACAAGGCAGAAAATAATTGCAATGTCTCATTTATTCGTCGTCCGTCGTCAGCCCCCTCACGTCGCGCGCCACAATTGGGTGGGTGAACAACTTCCGATATCTTTGAATTATTAGAAATTGCGTTTAAAAATGATTAAACGTGTGAGCGTGGTTCTTCGTCTGGTGTTTTAAACGGAACGAAAGAGCAAATCCAATTTTTCCGTCGAGGTTTAACTTTCGTCTAATCACTCTTAACCGCCCTTTTATCATATTTTAAAACACCTAAAAGCATCAATGCACGGCGCGTTCGGCGCTTCGCGCCTCACACTTAATGAGGTTATTTTTTTGTTTAGAAAAACCCTCCACAAAAGTAAGGTATTTAACATATAAACACGATTAAAAAACATGCAAAAAAGGGATATTCTCTTCCTAATGCTCGGGTTTTTCGCCGTCATTTTCGTCCTGCTCTTTCTAATTCGAACAATATCTCAAAAAGAAATAGACGATGTTCATCCAGCTATACCCTGTGAACAAAGATATTTAGAAGAAAGCGATATACTCTGGATTATTCCCTTATATAACAACGTATCAATCGCGCAAAATAAAACATGGTGCGCTTCAATAAGTTCTCTGAACAAAACAATCGGTATGCACGGTGTTTATCATAAATATGAAGAATTCTCAGCAACCAGAGACAAAGATTATTTAGACATAGGCATTGACGCATTTAAACAATGCTTTGGTCACAAACCATCAGTCTTCAAAGCACCTCAATTAGTTCTATCAGAAGAAAATAAAGCCTTCCTCAAAGAACAGAACTTAACAATTCACGGAAAGATAGGTCAAATGATGCATAAGGTATATCATTGCAACGATACAGGAAGATTCACTAATAAATTTATAAGGATATTCTAATTTCTGCAAAGAAGAGTATGAGACTCTCTGCTCTTCGCTAACTTTATATAATCATCTAAGTTATTATTAACATGAAAAAACTCGCGCTCATATCGCTAGGAGGTTCAATTATTATTCCTGACCCTATGAATATAAGTTTCCTCAAGAAATTCCGCGATACGCTCCGTAGTCATTATTCACATTATAAATTTGTCATTGTCTGTGGTGGCGGCTCAATAGCAAGAAAATATTTAGACGCTCTCCGTGCCATCAACCGCTCAGAATACGAACAGTCCTGCGCGGGCATCAGGGCAACCAGAATGAATGCCAAATTTATGATGCAGTTCTTTGGCAAAGAAGCAAATGGTACCTTGCCGGGAAATATGCATCAGGTAAAAAACGAGCTAAGAAAGAATAATTTAGTCATCTGTGGTGCGCTCAGATACGTCCCTGATTCAACTTCAGATAGCACTGCAGCGCGCTTGGCGCAGTATTTAAAAACTGAATTCATCAATATCACAAACACATCAGGATTGCATACAGCTGACCCCAGAAAATACCCTAATGCGCGTCTAATTTCAAAAATCTCATGGAAAAAGTTTGAAGATTTAGCTTATACTAAACCCTACGCCCCGGGACAGCACTTTGTATTAGACCAAAAAGCGGCAACCATCATCCGCAAACAGAGTATTACTACCTACATTATAGGTCCTGACTGCACACAAATTTCCAATATTCTGCACCAAAAACCCTTTAAAGGAACTATCATTGTACATTAAATGATTACAACTTCTTCTCTTAACAAAGTCTATAAACAGCTGCAAAAAGAGGTAAAACCTGCACTTATTCTGGCACATGATGAAAAATTCAACCGTACTCTCCTCGAGCATGCAAAATTTACTGCGTTGGTGATGAATCATCACACTCAAAAAAAGGACAAATTAAGGTCTCTGGATATTCCAATAAACGATGTTCTATCAAAGATTGCCAAAAAGAACAACATCGCACTGGCTTACGACCTTGCAGCTCTCCGTTCGTTGCCTTATCCGAAACAGGCACGTGAACTTTCAAGAATAATGAAGACTATCAAAGTATGCAGAAAAGCATGTGCGAACCTTGCTGTTCTAAATGCATATACTACGGAGGGTGCTAGAGCGCTTCTTCGCACACTAAGCGCTTCAAGCCAACAATCTAACCAAGCACTGGTTCTTTAACGAGCAAGACAAATCAAAGCTTCTGATTTGCAAATCTTTTTAACCTCTTAAGTCCTGTCTTCCTAATGCATTTAGCACAGAAAAGTAACAAATCATCAAATCTTCCAGATTCAGATGTAGAAACACTCTTAGAAAGACTTTCTCCGCTTGAACGTAAGATAATCCCTTTTCTCAATCTTCCATATGAAGAAATCAAAGAAAAAACAGAGCTAGATGATGTCTCGTTGCTTCGCACTCTCAGATTCCTGGAAAATAAAGGGATAGTAAAAATTGAGCTTCAGCGCACAACAATAGTTGATTTAGGAACAAACGGAATTTACTATAAGAAAAATTATCTTCCTGAAAGATCCCTTCTCCTTGCTCTTGAGGAACAGAACTATATTTCATTAGAAGAAGCTCAAAAGAATTCAAAACTATCCGACAATGAATTCAGAGTATCTCTGGGAGTCTTAAAAGGAAAGGCACTTATAAATCTCTCAAATGGAAAAATTAACCTTACTGCATCAAAAGAAGAACTAACTAAGAAATCATTTGAAGAACAGCTTATTGATATACTCCCCCAAAATCTAAGCTCCCTCCCTCCTGAATTGCTTCATGCAGTAAAGAATCTTAAGAAAAGGAAGGAGATTATTGAGCTTCGCGAAGAGAAGAAGACGTTCATTGTGCTTACACAAACAGGAAAAGAAATTGCGGGCCAGAAGATGGATATAGATTTGATTGAAGAAGTGACGCCAGAGATTATTAAAGACTGGACTAAAGGGAAGAAATTCAGAAGGTATGATATCCATGCGTCTGTTCCTAAAATCTATGGCGGAAAAAAACACTTCGTCAATCAATCTATTGAACACGCAAAAAGAATATGGCTGGATCTTGGATTCAAAGAGATGTCAGGACCTCTGGTAGAGACTTCTTTTTGGGTTTTCGATGCGCTTTTTACTCCCCAAGACCATCCAGCAAGGGATATGCAGGACACCTTCTTTATAAAAGATGTAAAGGGTGTTCTCCCGGCAGCAGAAATTGTAAAAAGAGTAAAGCAAGCTCACGAATCAGGAGTTTTAGGAAGCAAAGGATGGAGATATTCATGGAAAAAAGAAGAGGCAAAGAAAGTGGTTATGAGAACGCATACAACCTGTCTTTCTGCAAGAATCCTTGCTTCACTTAAAAACGCAAAAAACAAAACAGGCAAATATTTCTCAGTTGGAAAATGCTTCAGGAACGAGACACTGGATTGGTCGCACGGATTTGAATTCAACCAAAATGAAGGGATAGTAGTTTATGAAAATGGCAACTTCAGGAACCTGTTAGGTTATCTCAAGGAGTTCTTCACAAAAATGGGCTTTTCAGATATAAAATTTGTTCCTTCCTTTTTTGCCTATACAGAGCCAAGTGTTGAGATTTACGGATACCATGACGGCAGGAAAAAATGGATAGAAATAGGCGGCGCGGGTATATTTCGCCCAGAAGTGGTCGTACCTCTGCTTGGAGAATATATTCCAGTATTGGCATGGGGTCCTGGATTTGACAGAATTATTATGGATAAACACGAAATAACAGATTTAAGGGAGATGTATGAGAATGACATTAAAAAATTGAGGGATAAAAAGGTATGGATAAACTAAAATGGCATCAGTAAAATTCTCACGAAAGGAATTCGAAAAGCACATAAGAATAACCGAAGATGTAAAAGAAAAGATAAATATGTTTGGTACACACATAGAATCACTGACAGATTCAGAGATAGAAGTCGAAATCCTGCCTAATCGCCCGGATCTTCTTTCAATGCAGGGATTCATAAGGGCAGTATCCGCGTTTATAGGAAAGCAAACAGGCCTAAAGAAATATAAAGTGGCTTCTTCCGGCGAGAAACTAATAGTGCAAAAACCTCTTCCGAAAACATGGATTTATGCATACGCCTGCATAGTAAAAGGAATAAAGTTTGATGATGAAAAAATAAAAGAAATAATTCAAATACAGGAAAAGTTGGGGGCAACATTGCTGAGAAGTAGGAAGAAAGGTGGAATTGGACTCTACCCTTTGAACAAGATAACCTTCCCAATTTCGTTTAAAGGAATGAAACCGGATGAAATAAAATTTAGACCTTTAGAATATCCAGAAACCATATCCGGGAGGCAGATCATTTTGAAACATCCTACAGGAAAAGAATATGCACATCTATTAAAAGACTGGGATGTGTTCCCAGTGTTCATTGATAAAAAAGGAGTGATTATGTCGATGCCGCCTATAATAAACTCTCATGATGTTGGGAAGATTGATGAGAATACTAAAGATGTTTTTATCGAATGCACTGGAACAGACCCTCTAATCATACAAAAGGCACTCATAATCTTAATAACAGCTCTCGCAGAAATGGGAGGAGAGATATACTCAATAGAATGCATTCAGCAGAATGGAAAAAAAACACAATTTCCAAATCTAACTCCTGAGAAAATGAAGATATCAATAGAAAAAGTTAATACTTTGCTCGGTCTTTCATTTAAAGAAAAAGACATTGAAAAACTTCTCCAAAAAATGGGATGTGAATACAAAAAAGGAGTAGTATCTATTCCAGCTTGGAGGACAGATATCCTAGATGCAGTAGATATCATTGAAGATGTTGCAATAGCTTATGGATACAAAAATATAATCCCAATACTTCCGTCAGTAGACACAATTGGTGAAGAATCAGATAAGTCAATAGTAAAAAACAAAATTAGTGATATTCTGGCAGGCCTTGGATTGCTCGAAATATCATCTTATCACCTCATTAAAAACAAAGAGACAGAACTTTTGAGAGAAGAGGATAGAGTATGTATCCAGAATTCAAAAACAGATTATAAGTTTTTGCGTCCAAATCTCTTAATTCCGGCACTAAGAATACTCAGAGAAAATAAAGATAACGAATACCCTCAAAGAATATTCGAGATAGGCACTGTTTTCGCATTTGGCCGGAATTCCCAGACAGGAATAAAAGAGTCAGAGAACTTAATCATAATCGCAACACCAGCGTCATTTACAGATATGAAGCAAATACTTGAATATTTAATGAGAGCTCTAGCTCTTGCATATAATCTAAAAGAATCCTCAAATGAGTTATTAATTGAAGGTCGTACAGCAAGCATCATGTTTAAAGACGAGGATATAGGATATTTTGGGGAGATGCACCCAGAAACACTGCGCTCTCACGGCCTTAAGCTGCCGTGTGCAGTGATAGAGATTTCGCTGGAGTCACTGATGAAAGAACGAGATAGCTCGCTTCGCTCGCAGCCCTGATATGGATAACTGCATGGGATGAATAATTGTGTTTGGCAGTTATCCATTAGAGAATTGCATACAAAATGTAATCTATCTTACGCAATTCTCTATAGAGAGCTTTGAATAACCCTCCAATTTTAATGTCCCTCGAGGGTTTTCAAAGCGGTTCGATAGAGGACTTTGAAAAACCCCAAAGTCCTCTATAAATATCGCTTCAACCTGACGCTGGTTTAACGTATGAGATAATTATTGGTTATATCGAATAACTTTAATATTCGTAGTTCTTTAGTTGTTCGATAGATAGGGAATCACATACATATATTACGATTATTAATGTGATTCCCTATAAATGCCGTTTTAAGTGTTTTATAGTTTCTATACGACGAGTTAGCGCAGCGACTCCGCAGCGAGGAAGTCCGCAGGTCTTTAGCCGAGGAACTCCGCAGCAAGAGAGGAACGAGAGGGTATAATGGATTAAGGTCGTATATAATTTATATACGATAAATTAAAGTTTACCCGTAATAGCTTCTTTCTTTTTTAGCAGAACTAGCGATAGGTGTCGCAATCTGTTCCAATAATTTAGAGAGGTCTTTTTTTGCATCAGACCATACTTTTTGAATATCCTTTATCATAGCCGCTTCCTGCTTTTCAGAGTAATCCGCTTCCAACGAAAGCGCACGGAGGGTTAATGCACCAAATGAACCATAGAGATCTTCCACGTTCTTTCTGTCTTCGTTAGTCATTGATTTAATATAAGAAAGATAAGTACGTGGGGCATTCACTGGATTCAGCAACATTTCCAGAAATGAAAGTATATTAAAGACTTTCTCAATCATTACCTTACGAACAGCGCGTAATAAGGTTATGCTTTCTTGTGATATCTTCTCAATTTCAAAATCCTCATTTAAAGATGTAAAAGAAGGAAGAGAATACTGTTTTGCGAGAGCATTATACTGCTCACGAAATTGGTTGAATTCAAAAGCCATAAATAAGAAAAATAAATAGGAGTTTATATACTTGCCGCAGGTGTGGTGTTTAAGTCAGCTTGCCAATTTAACATTTCTTTCATTTGTTCCTTAGAGTTTGCCCGAATACCATTGTCAAACATATGACCGGCCACTTTTGTAGTCTCTTCAAGATCCTCCTTGTCGTCTTTAGAGTAATCCTCGTCATTATTCTTCTCATCCAACTCAAAAGTCACAAAACCCTTCGGGTTTTTAACCTCGGCTTGAAAGCCGAGGCTTGTTGTGGTTTTGTGACCGCCGGAGAAATCCTCTACAAACTAACCTCTGCCTAAAGGCAGAGGATTTCTACGAGCGTTCATCATTCTGCCTCTCTTTTTAAAGAAAGAGGTTTGTTCTTTAGATTTTCTTTTTTCATTTTCTTTATCTTTATAAGTTCTCTTTACTTTTAAATTTGCCTCTTTAGACTAAGCATAAGCATTATTCTCCTTCTAATTTTTAAAGGATATTTTTCCAAATAATCTGATAATTTTTTCTTGTTAATTTTTTCCTTGAAATTTTTAATAGTTTCTTCATCTAAAGGCTGCCTGGAACAAATCATATCAATAAATGTTTTTTCTATATCTGAATAAGGAATATAAATTTCCCTATTTTCAAGAGAATATTTATAGTATTCATAGCCGAACATGTATTTTTTGTTTATCTTTTTCATAATTATATTCCTTCCAAAAACTTTCCGCAATCCACTTCGAATATTATTTGTTGTTATAACAACAGGATTCGTTTCCTGTTCCCATAAATTATGAAAGCTTAGAGCATTTTGCAATCCTAAATAAGATGGCTTAACGCAAAAAACAATGAGGGAAGCATCATCATAAATTGTATAATAACCCTTTGTTATTCTATTTATTTCTTTTTTCTTCAAAAGATTACTTATAATCAAATAAATATATTTTTTATTTTTCTTTGGAATAAATTTTTTTAGAGAGTTAATATCAACAATAGGAGTTTCTTTGAAAAATTTTCTAATATCAAGAATATACTTTATTTTGCCCATCTTTCTATCTCCATTAGGAGCTGATTATAACTTGGAACTGTCCCTAAAATAATAATATTAGCAAGATTTTCTTCATCAATTGGCTTTTCAAATTTTTCAATTAATTTTTTTAAATGATCTTTGATTAATCCCTTATTTTTAATATGATTGATTAAAAATGCAATATCATAAATATCTCTTATTTTTCTTCTTTTCAAGTAAGTTTCAACTTTTTCTATTATTAAATCCTCAGGAGTAAGAGTATAAACATTGATAAAGAAGCTTTCTGCTGTTTCATATTTCTTAAAAAAGGGTTTTTTATTCTGGAAAGTTGCTTCAAATTTTGTCTCTATACCATTTAAGTCCAATCCAGAGTACAAAGAATTTTCTTTTAATCTTCTCTTGATTATTTTAAATCCTTTATTTTCAAGAGATTTAAAAAATTCTTCTATTTTCTTCCCATCTCTTTTTATATAAACATCAACATCTTCTGAAAATCTATTCCCTTGATAGCATCTCCAAATACTTGTTCCACCATGAATTATAGCTTCAGGAAAAAATTTGTAAAGCTCTGCGACTATAATGTCTTGAGCAAAGGATACTTCTCTATCTTTCTTATTTCTCAATTTCAAATTTAAAGGTATATTCGGGGCCATATTTTATATTTACCAAACATATAGATATCTATATGTTTGGTAGCTTTATAAATCTTTCGCCCTTTGAGAAATAAAGAATACTCAGTAGCTTACTGCAGAGATGTCAAGAACCACACACTAAAGTGTATGGCGTGTCGGCAAGTATGGTTCTTGAGCACTATCAGGGATTGTAAATCCCTAAAGCAGTCAAGGTTTTCCAAACTTTGACGGCACTCAAGATTCGATTGCCAGAATCTTGATGTATAGTGAAAGACATAAATAATTGAGCAATATTGTATATCTTTCCCTTGATAGTCAAGGACAACCTGCTCAATTTTTAAAGTCCTTGACTATAGTAAAATTTTAGGCAATTTCTTTATTTCCTACTTAATTGCTCAAAATGAGAACTAATTAATCAAAGAACGCTTACAAGTTAATTCGCTTCGCTCGCAGCCCTGATCTGGATATGTCCAAAAATCGAAGATTCTTGACATGTCGGGAATTGTGCATGTACACGCTCCCTGCTTTAGCTCGTGAGTAAACAGCGCAATTCCTGAGCATGCTCAAGAACCACGACACGCCACCTACTTCAGTGGGTGGTTCTTGACATATCCAGATAGAGACCTCAGAAACTCCCAGTTTCTGATGGCACTCAAAAATCAAAGATTTTTGATGAT
>CAZKON010000016.1:0-1309 GCA_964554415.1 Candidatus Woesearchaeota archaeon
GGCATAAAGGATTATCCAGCAAGGCTATTTGTTACATTGGCAAGTTGACATAACATACACTCAAGAATGTCAAGACAATGCCCTTCGGGCATCTAATTGGTTTATTAATTGCCTCTGGTTTTTCTAATATTATCAATCATTATTTCTAATGGAAAGCATTATTATTAATTAAAATATGACCTATAAAGCTATCTTCCTCCATAGGAAATAAAATGGGGTTAAAGTTTATATTACTTCAAGAACCACCCACTAAAGTGGGTGGCGTGTCGTGGTTCTTGAGCACACTCGAGAATCCTTTATTACTCCCTGCTTAAGCAGGGAGATTGCATGATGTATTATAGGATTCTCGATGTCTCACAATTGTAAAGAACCCCGTTGCGAAACTCTAGAATATCGAAGAAGTTTAGCCTCTTTTGATGTGTGCTAGGTCTTGCTTCTTTTTTGCAATACCGAAGAACCTGATTTCACAAAGAGCGGGTGGATAAGTTTTCTTAAGTTTCAAAGATAACTCTTTCTGAATCTTGTTTGAAATTAGTTCGGTAAACAATTCTTTAACTGTCCGAGTTGTTGCATAAGCAATAAGATGTTCTCTCGCGCGGTTTCTCAATTCTCGTCTTATTGCCCGTGAAACCTTGTTTCTTGTAATCATAAAAGGCTTGATGACAACTGCTGCATTTTTGCATGAAGTTTCAAACGAGTCCTCAACATAATCTGTGCCCTTGCGTACCATTCGCCTGATGTAAGAACCAACAAGTTCTAAAGTCACAGGTTCAGCCTGCAATCCAGTACTATCAGATGTAATTCGCATTTTTAAGACCAAATTCTTGCCGCGCAGGCTTCTGGTTAAATCAAGCACGATTGTTTTACCATGAAGCTCCTGAGTTGAAGCAGCATAAAGAGAAATCTTTGTGGAAGTCATAGGAGCTTTTACTTCAAAGAAAGACTTTTTTGCTTCTTGTTTTTTTCCTGACTCTGCCATTATCGTGTGATTTTATCTCCGACCTCAATTCTCGAAGAGCGAATTGCTTGTGCAATTCCCTTCATTTTATTACAAACACTGCACTTATAAACTATGGTAATGCGTTTCGTTAGCTTCGTCTTGCGTTTCCAGTCCTTGGGACCTTTTCTTGATCTTCTTCCAAGGTTTCCATATCCTCCTCGCAAACTTCGTGACTTTTCACGCGACGCAGAACCGCGTGACAAAGGATGAGTTGCAGATCTTGAACGCTGTTTAGCAGTGGCGACAGTCTGTTTAGTATGTTTTCTGCAATAAGGACAATATCTTCGCGTTTCTTTCGGAAGCTTCATA
>CAZKON010000016.1:1409-3969 GCA_964554415.1 Candidatus Woesearchaeota archaeon
GCGAATACCTCTGTGAGCTATGAAGCTCAAAAATTTCTTGTTTTTGTTGTTTCATAGCGAATACCTCTGTGAGCTATGAAGCTCAAAAATTTCTTGTTTTTGTTGTTTCATTAATATATCGGTCATCAAACTCGCCTTCCGCCGACCGGTAAAAGGAAGGCTCAAAACCAAAGCGTATATAACATACGTATCCAAACAGCGCACAACTGCTTTTTAAAGCTTACGTTCAATTTCCAGCATCACGCTCCAACAACCACAAGTCTTTTAAAACACCCGAACCACACAAATAACATGACAAAAGAAAAACCCCCTGTTTCAGAACAAAAAGCAGAAAAACCATCTTGGTTAGTAATAAAACCTACAGAAGTAGAAAAGATTGTAATTGATCTCCATAATCAAGGTATCGCTCCTGCAAAAATTGGGGTTATCTTGCGTGATAAACATGGAATTCCAAAAACAAAGCTTGTTGGAAAGAAAGTTAAGGCAATTATTGAAGGAAATAAGTCAATATTCCCGAAGGAAATAAACCAAGTGCAAACAAAGATAAAGAATCTTGAACGCCATAGCGCTCAACATAAACACGATTATACTGCAAAACGCGCTCATATGAAAAAACAATGGATTGTTAATAAACTCACAAAGCTTGGGAATTAAAGTTAGTAAAAAAGAGGATGTTAGCCACAATTCAAAATGCAGTTCAGAGCATTGATAAGTTAAGCAAAGAGAAGTCTATTAAAATTATCAGTCACTATGATACTGATGGAATTACTTCTGCCGCCATTGCCTCCAGAGCTTTCCAGCGATGGGGAAAAAAGTTCTCACTGCAAATTGTAAAAAGCCTTGAAGAACAATTTATTCGTCAGCTTCCTGAAAATCAAATACTCATATTTTTCGATTTAGCCTCTGGTTCTCTAGAACATTTAAAGGACAAAAAAACAGAAGTATTCATCTTCGACCATCACGAAATAGTGCAAAAAATTCCAGACAATGTAATTATGATAAATCCTCTCCTTTTAAAGCACGAACCGATTTCCGGGGCAGGCATTGCCTACCTTCTTGCCAAAACAATATCCCCGCAAAATACAGACCTTGCACATTTAGCAGTTATAGGCATGGTCGGAGATGTTTTAGAAAGAAATCTTGGGAAAGTCTATGACAACATTCTGAAAGATGCTGATACAGTGATTAAAAAGGGGCTTCTGATTTACCCTTCTACACGTCCTTTAGATAAAGCTCTGGAGTATTCATCGAACCCTTACATCCCGGGGGTCACAGGCTCATATAGGGGAGCGCTTGATATTCTTAGAGAGGCAAATATTCCAAAAATAAATGGGAGATATAAATCACTTTATGAATTAACCAATGAAGAAATGAGCAGCTTAGTCACCACAATTATGCTTCGTTATGTGGGGGATAAAAATCCCTTAGATCTTATCGGCAACCTATTTCTAATCAAATTTTTTAATAAACTCGAAGATGCACGTGAGATATCTGCGCTTATCAACGCATGCAGTCGCATGGACTATCCGGCGACTGCTTTAGGTTTCTGTCTTGGAAATAAAAAATACAAAGAAGAAGCAGAAAGAATATATATTGAATATAAACAGCACCTTGTTGCAGCGCTCAAACATTTTGCAGAATCTGAAAATAAGATTACTGGCAGGGATTATACTATCATTAATGCAAAAGACAAGGTTAAAGACACAATCATTGGCACTGTTGCTTCAATTATGTCAAATTCTCCGGCTTATACTGAAGGAACAATCATAATAGCTTTGGCATATAATCAGGATAAAATCAAAGTATCTGCTCGCATTGCAGGACGCACAGGTCGCAATGTCCGTGACGTCCTGCATCGCGTAGTCGTGCCATTAGGGGGAGAAGTCGGAGGGCATCCAGCAGCAGCAGGATGTATGATAACGCGCGATAAAGAAGAAAAATTCATTACAGAACTACAAAAAGTACTTGAAATAGAGTTGGTAAAGGTTTAAAAGAGCTGCATGCTCTTCAAAATATATGAAAGGCCAGAGATTCTTGAAGCTCGCATGCCCAAGATGTCGTCATACTCAGTTGACGTACACAAAGTCATCACATGAATCTAAATGTGCTGGATGTAATTATCTTCTGGTAAAAAGCACAGGGGGCAAGGCAAAAATTAGGGCGAAAGTAAAGGACATACTATGGAACTAAAAGAAGACAAAGTGGTTATGTGTACGGTGAAAAGCATAGAAGGAACAACTGTATTTCTTGAGATTGAAGGCAATAGCACAGGAAGCATGGCAATGTCAGAAGTTGCTGCAGGACGTATTCGTAATTTAAGAGAGTATGTATTCCCGAAGAAAAAGGTGGTGTGTAAGATTCTTAAGATAGCAGCAGATGGTCGCATTGAACTCTCTCTAAGAAGAGTTACAGGTAAAGAAAGAGAAAAAGCGCAGGAGCAATACAAGAAAGAAAAAACATTTACTAGCCTCTTAGGTACTCTTATCCCAAATGCTCATGAAGTAACATCTGCAATTAAGAAAGAGTATGGACTGGCAGATTTTTTTGATAAGATAAAAGA
>CAZKON010000016.1:3979-18115 GCA_964554415.1 Candidatus Woesearchaeota archaeon
GAACAACCCTCACTGCTTGAAAGATTCATCAAAAAAGAACAAGCACTTAGGCTATCAACTATGCTGGCAGAAAAAGAAGAACGCGAAAAACATGTTAAAAAGATATTCATGCTTAAAGCAAACTCGGATTCAGGACTTGTAGACATAAAAGAAATCCTCTCTGTGCCAGACGTAGAGATTCATTATCTTGGTTCCTCTCTTTTCTCCATTGCCGCAATCGCTTCAAATTTCAAAGAAGCAAACACTAAAGTAAACGCCGCGCTGGAACAAATTGAGAAACACTCGAAAGAAAAAAAAGCGCAATTTGAGTTGAAAGAAAAATGAAACTCTGCGTCTGTCGCTCTCACTCTCCTGCATACTATACTCTCAAATCGCTCTGTCCGCAATGCAACAAACCAACCCAAGAAGCGCACTATAAGTTTATAAGGCTCAAAGATGCGCATGATTCAAATCATGATGAAAAATCCTCAAGCAGCGCAGAAAGCTCTAGTAACTAAATTAGGATGTTCTCCTGAAGAGATTACTATTGATGAAAAAATGGAACGCGTGTATGTTCCCAACGCCGACCGTTTTCATGAAATTCTTCAACAACGAAAAATAACCGAGCTAAAAAATGGTGGAGGATATCATTTCGTTCTTCCCATACAAAAAAGATTTTGGAAAGTAACGCTCTACGATGCCGAAAAACGCGTCTTTGAGGAAAAATACGTAAAAAATTATAAAATTCACAGAAGAAAGACGATGCCGGGCGCGTTTTACTAGAAACGCCGCACCTGCTTCCACAGCAATTCAAAACAGCTTCTTCTGCCCTTCCCACCCTCATAAATCCTTCCGTTATCACTTCACAAATTCCACATTCTCCAAATCCCTGAACTGTTCGTCTCCAGTCAGAAATCGAATGCCAAGCTGCTTCGCCAGAACATAACCGATGCAATCAGTCATAGAAACATCTCTCTTCGCTAGTGTTTTCTTGAGTGTCGCGGCACTTGCAATAACCGTTTCATCAAAATCATGCGCAAAGTAGTAATATTTCTCCAAAGAAGATTTAGCAAGAGATTCGTTTCCTTCTTTTAGAAACGCGTGATAAAGCTCAAAAAGATTGAGTTTAGTAGTTATCACCTTCGCTTCGAGATATTTTTCATAACGCTCATTTTTTTTAATAATCTCATAAAAGGCATACGTGTCAAAAAAGAAACATTGTGCTTCATCTTCGACATTCTCAATCGTTATAAAGTTCTCTTCGGAGTTCATCTTTAATCTGCTGCCCGGATTTATGGAGTTTCTCTTTTCCCATGCCAAACGTCTCTCGCAAGATTTTTCGTGAGTCAGGTACAACAATAATTCGCACCGATGTATTCTCTTTCATTCCCTCTCTTTCAACGATTTCCATAGGTATAACCACACCAAACGAGTTTCCCCATTTCCGCAGTCGCGTTTCGACAATGCTCATAATTATACATTGTATAATTCCTATTTAAACTTTCTGTTTTCTTTAAAGAGGCTTGTCTGTTTCTACAGCAATTCAAAACAGCTTCTTCTGCTCTTCTTCACCGTACCGAAAAGCTTAAATACGTGTTCTCACATATATAAGTATGACAAAGAATATAACTCTTGCGTTACCTGACGAAGTGCATACTAAAATGCGGCAATTTCAGGAAATCAGATGGAGTGAAGTAGCACGCCAGGCAATAGAGTCACGAATCAGCGACCTCGAAGAAGTTGAAAAAATCGCTGCAAAAAGCAAGCTCACGGAGGAAGATGTGAGAATATTCAGCAAAAAAATAAAGGGACTCGCCGCACAAAAGTTCATGAGGGCGCAAAAAGATTGAAACGAGGATTTAAATAGACTCTCTTGTTATAAAAAATATGGAAGAAAGAATCACTGTAGATCCAAAAATACTTGTAGGAAAACCAATAATAAAAGGCACAAGAATACCTGTGTATGTAGTGCTAAATCTTTTAGCCAACGGCAAAACAGCCCAAGAAATCGTTCAGGAATATCCTGAACTTACGCCAAAAGATATTCTTGCAGCAATCGCCTACGCCGCAGCCCACATGAGATATGAAACAAGACAACTGGAAACTTCTCGCTGATTTAAACATCAGCACAACCACGGTAAAATTTCTCAGTTCACAAGATTATGACATTAAAAGAGTTTCCTCCCTGTTAAAAACAGATGAGGAAGTTGTGGATCTTGCTCAAAAAGAACAACGCACAATTCTCACATTTGATAAAGACTTTGGAGAAATTTACTACTTTGCCAAAAAGAAGACATTCACAGTCATTGTCCTCGCTCTCCAAAACCAAACATCTGAGTATGTGAACAAGGTTCTCAAAGATTTTTTGGAGAGTATTTCATGCGATGAAATGAAAAATAAGCTCATAATCCTCTCTGAAGGAAGATATCGTGTTATCAGTTAGTTTTCGCCTGCTTCCACAACAGCTCAAAATAACTCCGAAACGAGTCTGCAACATCGCTGTCCTTTATCTTTGTAGCAACTAATTTATCTTTGATCCATACAATCGTTACTACGTTGTCTCCATAAATATACGTCGTAGTAGGACTAGTCTTTTCAAGATATTTAACACAAGCACGCTTTTGCTTATTCACCTCTTCCCCTCTCTTTCTTCCTAACACGTCATTATTGTACAGGACACGTAACGGCAATTTCTGCTTCTGCCGTTGTTTATGAAAATGCTCTAAGAAGAAAGGCAAAATCTCTGGAGAACGCCCAGTAGATCCTAAACAAAGCAACTCTTTATTTTCTCGTAACATTTCTCGTAAGATCGTTCGAATCCCCTCGTCGCCTTCATACACTTCGACAAGAGGAGTTTGAATTTGCGGGCGTGCAAGCTCCCTGAGCTGCGGCAGAGCATCATTCAATACTTCTTTCTTTTCTTCAAGATACTCTACCAGTTTTTCCGGCGAAGCAGCGCGAAAATACTTCCGCCCATTCTTAATAACGAAAGACGCAAGACCTTTATGCATTAAAGAACGCAACGTATCATAAAGATGCGTTCTGTTTTCCCGCGTCTTCTGAGCAATAGCAGCAACAACAGCCTCTTGCAACTGCAACAAAGCGATATATGCCTCTGCCTCGCGTTGTGTCAACCCTACATCAATTAAAACATGAGTATCCATTGCTCTTCTAGCCTCGCTACGATTATAAATATTTTGTTCTTTTATGGACAACAAAACTTTATAATATTCATAGGTAGGGCAAAAGTATGAATATTGCTTTAGTACAAAGCCCACTGAACATGGAAGCAACACCTATTCCGACAGTCGGAGCTCTGCCACCTCTTGGGCTTCTCGCACTTGCTACTTATGTCAAACAGCATATTCCAAGTACAAAAATAAAAGTGATTGATGGTGATCTCAAGGGAATTGAAGAAGCGCAAGAAGAGCTAAATAAAACAGAGGCGGATATTATAGGAATAGGTGTGCAATCATGCGAATCCTATCAAAGTGCACTTAAACTTGCTCAATGCGCAAAGAAGAAAGGAGCCATAGTGGTTATGGGAGGTGAACAAGCCACAAATCGCGCCCTACAAATCCTTAAGAACAGGGAGTATATCGATTATGTCATAACAGGACAAGGGGAAGCTGCTCTTGTCGCGCTCATCTCCAATCAACCACTGGAAAGCATTCCGAATCTATTGTATCGTCGCAATGAAAAAGTTAGATCGACATTTCAGAGGCGCATTCCATTACATCAACTCCCAATTCCCGACCGTGCATATAGTGACCTCGACAAGTATGCTTATCAATTTCAACAGACGCTTGAATCAAAATTAACTGTTTTCAGAAAATTTACTACGATACGCACTCAAGATGGCTGTCTTAAGGCAATCCGCCAAGGCGTCTGTACATTCTGCAAACGCGATGATCTGTTTCTTGCAGGATTTCGCCGCCCTGAAAAATTCTGGGAAGAGATGCAATATCTTGAGTCCTTGGGGGTAGATTATGCATGGGACATCGCCGCAAGTTTTGCATCGGTTGGACATCAATATCTCAATGCCTTAGCGAGTGATCGTCCTCTATCTGCGCGCATTCGTTTTCGCGTCTACGCGCGCGCAGATGATCTTGCCCTCGAAGAAAATGTTGCGGCTCTCGCACAATTAGGAGTAGAAAATGTTCTCGTCGGATTCGATTCAGGAAATCAGCGCTGTCTTGATGCTTCAAACAAGCATACAACACTTGAACAACATCGCAGGGCGGCGAAAAATCTGCGCGAGTATACCCTTGCTACGTATGCAGGTTTTGTCCTTGGTCATATTGCAGAAACACAAAAAAGCATGTACGAAACATTTGTACATGCACAAGAATTAAAAGAAATCATAGGTGAAAAATTGTTCCGCACAACAACATGCAGTAAAATGCAACTCTATCCTGGAACAAAAGAATGGCATCGCTATCTTCAAGCATTTCCCGAAGAGAGTACATTTTACGAAAATGCTGATGATATTGATATTCAAAAACTTTCTGAAAAATATCTTAAAAAATATTTACACCTTGATCCTGCTGAAGCAGATGTCATTGCAAAAAAAATTCGCTCTCTTTCTCCCATCCAATCAGGCAAAGATATGAAACATTACTTGCTTGCCCATTAGAGTTCAAAACAATTTCCCCTGTCCCTCTCTTTTCTTCTCCTTTTCCCCCGCCGCAGATGCCTGTCCTTCCGGCATCTCAACTTTTCCATACTCCCCGTCAAACCCTGCCTTGACGTTCAGTTTCCCTTCACGATTCAAAAGAATTAACTCCGTAAGTCTTTCGTCAATTCCTGCATTCCTCAATTCCTCTTTCTCTGTTTCCAATAAAATCTTAAATTCATTCCCAAATTTCTCGCCCATTTCATTGTACACCTTCCACGTCTTCAGCGATTCAACTTTCGTTCCTAAATGCAGCGCAATCAGCTCATGCAGAGGCAACAAGCGATAAAAGGGTTTAGCTCCCTCTGGTTTGAAACCCTCGCGCTCCTTCGCAATCACGTCAATCCGATGCTCAACACCAATAGTCAATCCTTTTCCGCACTTCGGACAAATCCCATTTAATTTCCGCGTCTCCGCAGGATTGCACGAAAACCCGCAATTCCGATGCCCGTCCCAGTGATATTTGCCATAATCGGGCGGCGTTTCAATCGTTGAAATAATACCTTCTCCTATTCGTACTGCTTTCGTAAAATATTCATAGCGCAGTTCAGGCATCTCAAAAAGCGTTGCTTCTCTGCCAAGCCGCCAGGGCCAGAACGAATGTGCATCGCTGAAACTAACAATATTTACCTGCTCTTTCAGCCGCCAAATCATCGAGGGATCCGCGCTCATCCCGGATTCAATCGCATGAATATGCTTCGTCTGTTCTTCAAAACATTCTGCAAGAGAATCAAACCCCGAATCACTGCCGTACAATCCAAACCAAGGTGTAAACGCATGTGCAGGAATAATCTCAATTCGTTCATCAATTGCTTTTAATTCCTTGACTGCCAACTTGCACGTCATGCCAAAAATCGGTCTTCCGTCATAATCCAGCCTTCCTTTGCTTCCCAGATACGCAACTATCTTGTCCGCAATCTTTCCATCCGGCGCAAACACAAGCAGATGCACTGCTCTCCGTTTCCCTCCCTGCGAGAACATCAAACTAATCTCACTCTGCCATAAAAATGGAAATCCGCTCTTCGAGCGCAAAATGCCATGCTCATCTTCCTGCAATTCTGCTTTAATCTCTGCATTCCATTTCGGATGCTGAAAATCGCCTGTTCCCAGTAGATCAATCCCCTTCACGCGCGCCCATTTCTCCAGATTCGCCAGCGTAATTGCCTTGCTTGTTGCTCGTGCGAAGCGTGAATGAATTTGTAGGTCTGCGATGAGCCTCATACATTCCACAAGAGAAAGGGGTTTTTAATCATACTGTTGGTTGTATCCTATCACAATCATCTTTAAAAAAACCTCTGCTTTGGTAAGAATATGCATTCGTTGGAAGAGCGCGTGGTCTGCATGATTGCACTGCAGCGGAAAGGTGTTCCAGATACAGCTATTGCCTCTTACCTTCATATTTCTCCCCAAGAGTTTGCCTCAACAGAAGGTGCTCTTAGGCAGGCAATAACAGAAGCGTCAGGAAAAAACACAGACGTACGTTCGTTATCTTCAGCTCTTCAGCTCCCTTATCCTCTTGTCCTTGCCCTTGCAGAGCACTATCATGCAGACCTTCCCATTTGGGTGCATGCAACCAC
This sequence comes from Candidatus Woesearchaeota archaeon, assembly GCA_964554415.1. Lineage (GTDB taxonomy): Archaea > Nanobdellota > Nanobdellia > Pacearchaeales > GW2011-AR1 > JAGVXD01. The sequence continues at coordinate 10,211 of CAZKON010000016.1, forward strand.
TCATCTTCCATTAAAGAGAAAAATAAGAAAATCAGAGCGCACGCTTCGCAAGATTCAGGCAGCCATCAAAAAAGGTATGTACATGCCTGATATTGCAAGAAAATCAGAAGTATCGCCATCAACAGTCCGCGCCGCCATTGAACATCATCATCTCTGCTCGCTCAAAGACGTGCAAATTCCCCCGACAAAAAAGTACTATAAAAAATTCATGCAGGACTGTCAGGAATATCCCTCAATGTCAAGTTTTGCTCTCAAAGGATATTCACTTAATGAAATTAAGCGTCAGGAAAAAATATCGCGCGAACGCGCAAGCCAGATGATTGAGGATGCAGGCATTTACTACTTCTGGCGCATCAGGCGCGCAGAGGTAAATTACCAAAAATATCAAGAAAGAGAGAACGAAACGCAGGCACATCAACAACTATTTTCAATACTCGTCGCCCGCTCTCAGCAGCTGCTATCATCCTTGCAAGAAAAAGATTGGCCTATAAGAAAGACTATAGAATATATTCTTCAAAGAAAGCGAGAGGGAAAAATAAGCGCCTCACTACAAAAAATCCTTCGCCTCTTTACATCTTATCAAAAAGCAGACACGAGAGGGGAAACACTCTCGTGTGAAGCACTTGCAGAAAGAAGCGGCATCTCCAATGGAGGGCAGGTATGGAGGATTCTTGAGGCAGTACATCTAAAGCCTTTCCATACAAAGAGAAAGGCATATCCTGTCTCAACAGACGTAAGAAACAGGTTTCAGGAATCAAGAAGTCTCGGCATGGGCAACAAAGATATTGCCTACTTCTCAAAGTATCCTTCCTCTACAGTCATACGCTGTCGTAAAGGAGGGCATGCAATATTTGTCATTGGATACAAGGGAAGGGAGTTTGGCCTAACCTGCAGCCTCGCAAGTCAGATTTATGACCTCTACTATCATAAAACCTCTAAAAAAGATATTCAGGAACTTTTAGGAATTCAAAAAGAAGCGCTTGAGTATGCTCTCACGCATCGCACAGAAATAGAAAAGGAAATCAAAACAGCTTTGCGTCTCTTCCATCCAAATCAGGAGATAACAAAGCCTTATTTAAAAAACAATCAGGGTTGAGCTCATTATGAAGTCAGCAACTTCTCGCGAGAAAGATGAAGAAGATGTCAAGAATCATACACTGAAGTGTATGGCGTGTCGTTGTTCTTGAGCATGTCACGAATTGCCTGACTAAAAGCTGTCTTCTTAAACCCCTGCTTTCATCGCCCAGAAAATTCCAAAAAACTTTCTCTCGCTCTTGACAATTTTTAGTCTCGCTCTCCTAATCAATTCCTCATGATTCAAAAGTAGGCGGCACCCCATCTGTTCATAATGCTTCTCCGCTCTCCAACATTGTAATCTTTGTACAAAAGCATTGCTGCTCTTCCCATGTTCCAAAAAAAGAATTTGCCCTCCTTTCTTGCACACGCGTTTCATCTCTCGCAATGCCCTAATGGGATTCGGGTACGTGCACAATCCAAGTGTATCAACAACAGTGTCAAATCTCTCCTTTCCGAACCGCATTTTTTGCGCATCTCCCTGCATGAGTTTCACTTTCTTACCAAGCCGCTCCGCTCTTTTTTGTGCTTTCGCAAGCATCTCTTTCGTGTAATCAATACCTATTAGCTCGCACTGCGTAGGATAATGCTTCAAATTCAACCCTGTCCCGATGCCGACTTACAACACCTTGCCTCGCGCCTCTCGTACCACTTCTCTTCGCATTTTTCCCAAAAACAAAAACTCAAGCGCGTTCATCCACCCCTCGTACCATTTCGCAGTAAGAGCGTATATCTGCTCAATGTCTCTAAGAGAAAGCTTTTTCCCTTTCATGCTTTCACTCCTTCTCCACAGTGCGGACAAAACCTAAACTCCCCAGCAAGCTCAAACTTGCACGCCGCGCACTGTTTCCCTGCGTTGCCAGCTCCCAAAGAAATAAAAGTGCTCCGCTCTACAAGTTCGCTCGGAATCTCTTTAATAAAACTCGACTCATTTCCCACTTCACTAATAAGAAACACTTCCTCGCGCGCCCGCGTCAGAGCAACATACATCAGTCTCCTTTCTTCTTCCATCAAAACTCTAACGTTACGCGGCTTGATAAGCTGTAAGATTCTGTCAGATTCCCATACCTGTGGAAACCCATACACTCCACCTGTAAGCCCGACAATAAAAACAATCTTTGCTTCCAGCCCTTTCGCCGCATGAATCGTCCTCAAAGTAACAGGCCCGCGTAAGTGCTCCCGATAAGGCTCAATCGCCCTGCTCTTCCGATATAATACAAGAATATCTTCTCTTCGATACCCTTTTTTCAAAAGCTCAAGAACTGCGTTAACCACATTAGCAACTCCGTCTTCTGCCTCCTTCTGCGCAAGATACAGATAAATCTTCTTCCCTTCCTGCTTTAGTGCGCGAATCTCCTTGTCAATTTTATGCATATTTTTTTTGATGACTTCATTCGATGCTCGCACAATAGTATCATTGCTCCGGTAATTCACACTCAGTTTGATAATTCTTGCATCCTGAAAATGCTGTGTGAAATTGACGATGTAATCCACTTCCGCGCCGCGCCAGCCGTAAATGCTCTGCCAGTCATCACCAACGCAAAAAAGGTTTGTCTCATCATGCAAGAGCTGATGCAACAGCCTGATTTGAAGCGTATTCACGTCCTGAAATTCATCAACAAGTATATGCTGATATTTCTCCCGAAACATATCCCGAGTTTCTTCGCTCCTCTCCAAAAGCTGAAGCGCTAAAATGAGTAAATCATTAAAATCCAGATATGATTTCCTCGTGCAATATTCCATATATGCATCAAGCAACGGCTTCGCCAACTCATAAAAAACCTTGACTCTGTCAAACTGCTCATTGCTCGCTTTCCGATATACTTCCTCAAAGGATACTCCCTCTACTTTTATTTTATCCATCATAGTGATGAGCATAGATACAAATTCATCAAGCTGTTTGAAGTACATCTTGAACTCTGACTCAACGCTGAGTGCAACATCGCACCTGATGCTCTCTGTGATGCGCGGTAAAATGCTGCGTGCAAGTGCATCATAAAACTCTCCGATATCCCGTGTCATCGGCTCATACGTCTTGATAAAAAGCTTGCGTGCAATATGAAACTGCTCTTCCTTATCTTTCATACCTTGGCTAAGATTGCTTACATGCTCTAAATACAAATCAGCTTGCGGAAGGTAAAAATCAGGCTGGAACGGAAAATCCTGCAGCACAACCGTTGGCTCATACGCATATTCAATCTGGTGAAGATAGAGCCAGTCTGCAATATAGCGCTCAGATTTTGAGCGTACCTGTTCACCCCGCAGCGTCGTGTAAGGCTTTTCATAGAGCGTCTGACCTTCTCTTGCTGTCTTTCTTCGCGGTTCATCCACATAGTAATCAAGAATGTACCGCTTTAGTTTCAGCAGATACTCAGCGTTTTCGCATTGTTGTTTAATGAGCTTCTGAAAGATTTCTTTCTGTGTTTCAGGAGCGCGTAACTCACTATCAACATCCTCCTCTGGTGAGGAATCAGACAGAAGCTTGAAACGATTATCAAATGCAGGCGAACCAAACTTCCGCAGTAAGCCATAGCAAAAGCTATGAAATGTCTGCACCGCCATGGCAGAAAGCCAGGGGTATTTTCTGATGTATTTCCTGCGTTCGGTTTCTTTTATTCTGTCGCTCAGCGTTTTATCGTGAACAATAGCTGCATAAGTACCTTCGTTGTCCGTGCTTAAAATAATTCGGTCAATCATCTCCTGCCCGGCGTTTCGAGTAAAAGTTACCGCAAGAATACTCGCAGGCTCAACTTTTTTTTCAGAAATAAGATAAAGTATTCTCTGAATAAGCGTCTTTGTTTTACCCGAACCTGCCCCTGCCAGAACAAGCAGTCGTTTGTGCTCGCTCACCACTGCTTCCCGCTGCTCCGCATTCAATCCCAAAAGGAGCGGATGCTCATTCGTTTCCGATAAGATACTCTTATTTTCTGTTTCAAGCATAAGAGTTCTATGGAGATTTGGTATTTATACTCTCCTTCATCTCCACTATCCTAAGTTCAATGTAGTGAAAGAATTAAGTTTGCTTAACCACGAACTAAAGTAGGAGGATTGCGCAAACGTAATTCTTGATGTTTCATTTTCCAGTATCTATTCGTAACACAGGCGTCTCTTTCTTCACCAACTTCTTCGCCTCTGCTTCAGTCAGTTTGTAAGGCGAGTGCAGCAATGGCCTAAAATCGTTCAGCCATGCTCTGTAACCATTGGCTCCATAAAGGCAAAACATGCTCTTGCAGAGGCAATTCACGTGTTTTCCGAACTTCATCACTTATTCGATGAAAAGCAGTATTTGCCAACGCGACAAACTTTGCCTCCAACAATGCAGGTTTTTGCAAGCGAAGAGAAGTGTCAACAAGTGCTTGATGAATTAATCCTCTAAGGATAATATTATCATAAACAGCATCCCAGTTTCCCGCCCACCCCTTGACATTACCCGCAATACTCTTAATAATCTCAGAAGAGCCATTAATAAGCTCAGGTGTAGGCTCAAGCTCATCTTTTTCCACATTATAAAGCAACAGGTCCACAAATCCTCCTTCTTCCATAGGATCGCGAGTCCAGTGTTTTCTGACTTCCGTAACGCGCATCACTCGCCTGACAGCATGCAACCCATCAGGTGTTTTTACCGGATTAACAATAACTACAATGTCAGTAGCCTTAAAGCTCGTAGGTGGAACTCCAAGATCATTTACCACACGGTCAAATACTCCGTAAGGGGAATCTCCGTGTATAGTGCCTGCAACAACATTAGCTAAAGCCCCGACACGCATTGCTTCATATAATGCTTTAGCTTCAGTACTGCGAATCTCCCCAACAATAAGCGCACTGTCTCCCAAGCGCAAACTTGTTCTAATTCCCTCAGAAGCTTCAACTTCAGTAGTTCCGGAAGTTAATGCGCTTCGGACTTTCATCCGCAGGATATCATATCCTAAAACACGTAGTGCATCAACAGGCAACTCAAGTGTATCTTCAACAGTTATAATCCTGTGATTTGGAAGGATATTAAGAAGTAGACTGCCCAATAGGCTGGTTTTTCCCGAGCTTCGTGTGCCTGCAATAATAATCGCTCTTCCAGTATCTACAAAAAAGCTCAACAAGCCTGCAGCAAATGAATTTAGCATTTTTCTCTGTACAAAAAGCGGCAGGGTCCAGGGCTGATCTCGATGCCTTCGTAAAGCATATGCAAGACCTGCGGGAGATAAAGGCTCTTTGATAGCAGCAACTCTGGCGCGTATTGTACCAAACACTAGGTCAGTATCTAAAACAGGATTAGCTTCATCTAATGGCCTTCCTGATTGCAAACGCAGTTTCGCAGCCCAGGATTCAGCGTCTTCATAACTGGGGATAATGTTTGTCACACATTCATCATATTTTTCGTGGCGAACGAAGACAGGATTCTGTGCAACAGGCGCGTTGAGTACAATATCTTGCAACTTGTTATCTAGAAGCAATATCTCCAAAAGTCCATAGCCTATTGTATATCGTACCAATATGCGCGCAAGACTTTGCAGTTCTCTATAATTAAGCGATATGTTCTTACTTTGAGCCAAATCACGAAGCAAGTCTCTTGCGATATTAAAAAAAACATGTCGTGTCTTCTCAGGATCAGTAAATTCTTCAGCCTTTGGCCTGTGTTCCAGAAGAACAGTGCGCGAAAGTTGCAATAATATATGATGTTCTTCTGATAGGGCATATTCAGGTGGGGAAACATGATAAAGGTATTTAGAATCATCTTGACGCCGAAGTATCATAATCATAGCCCGTTCATGTTCGCTCTCAACTTCATACTGGTCAATAAGTTGTGCATCTTCCGGAACTTGTGCAACAAGCCTGGTAAAAGTAAAGTTTGGCATTGTATCAGCTCTGAAAATACTGCGGTATATTGTTCGGCCAAATGCAGATTCCATCGTTCCAGTCTCGTGCTCAACAAATTTGATAAGTCTGGTCTGGCTCAAAAGTTCAGTAAATCGTTCCAAAAGTCTAACGTAATTCGCTCTGGTTCCAGAGAGAACATTTCCTGATGAAACCTGCGTGCGAAGTCCGGCGATTCGTCTTTGAAGCTCACTAAAGCAGAGTAATGGATCCTGCCGTAATAAAAGTAAAAGATATGTAAGGTCGCGATGTACCTCGCTGGGCTCGCCATATAAACTTAATCTGGGCAGAGAAAGCAAAGCCTCATGTTTTGTTAAGAATGAATATACTCCTGCAATTTCGCTAAGCATCAATACCTGATCTGTTCCATACAAATAATTTCTTTGCTGTACAAAAATTATTTGGGCAATCCCGGGATTCTCTACAAGCAAATCAATGGTTCTGGCCATATCACTGGGATTATCTGCTATAGAAGGGACAAATGAAGCACTCAAATAATTGATATATAAGGAAGTCTCTCCCTGTTTCCGTTCGATTTCAGTTGCATACAGCTTACTTCCCTCTTTAAATATCATTCTGCCTCTAAAAGCAAGAGGCATTAAATAGATTTCGTTGATTGCCTGTTGATACGTCAAGATTTACATTTGCGCAAACTCGTTATCTTTAGTGGTGAGTAAGCAAACGTAATTCGTGACATGCTCAAGAACCACGACACGCCATACACTTCAGTGTATGGGTTTTAACCCAGAGTTTTTCAGAAATCGTAAAAACAGCCCGGTGAAGGCACACAAACCATTTTAAACTCTGACTCCCTTAAGAAACAATGGAAGAGGAATATGCAGCGCAAGATTTATTTCAGGATATAAATACCCGTGTTCGTGATTTAGAAGAACGTCAGCATCTGCTCAAAGATCGCCTCCTATTGGTTGGAAAAAGCCTTATAGATGAGCGCGAGCGTTTCTCATCTGAGCTCCTAACTCTCAAAAAAAATGTGCTTCTCCTTACAGAAGAAAACACGCGCTGGAAAGAGTTGTTACAACGCGTTGCAGAACAAATTAACGCATCGGCGCGTAAAGAAGAACTGTCAATATTACAAAGACAATTTGACTTATTCAGAAAAAATGAGGAAATGAAAAATGGGGATTATTGATGATATTAGACGTATGCAAAATGAAGCTCGTACAGAGCAGGAAATAATGATACAGCTCCAAAATCAGGGTCACGGACAAAAAGAGATATATGAAGCCCTGGCACAGGCAAAAATTAAAAACGCAGTGGCAGGCGCAGAATCTGGAACAGGTGAGGAGAATCATGATTCGCCAAACGGGAACCCTATGGAACCTTCAATGTTGAATAATGTTGCTTCAGAAGAACCACAGAGTCCGGAACTGGAAATGCAGGAAATAATTCCACAACCTTACCCTGCGCAGCAATACACTCAACCATATACTGCCCCTGCTCAAGCAGAAAGTTATGCAAATCAGGCATACTACTCAGCTCCGAGTGCAGATGCAATTACAGAGATTGCCGAACAAATCGTAGCTGAAAGAATTGGGAAAATCAATCAGGAGATGGCGCGCAGCACAGAAAACAGGCAGATTATCGAAACAAAGTTAGAATATATTGATGAACGCCTAAAAAAAATTGAGAAGATTATTGATCGCCTCCAGCTCTCTATCCTGCAAAAAGTAGGAGAGTATATGACTAACGTAGAAGACCTCAAAACCGAAGTAGTCGAAACGCAAAAATCATTTAAGACACTGCTAGCATCCCATTCTCCAAAAATGCAGAAAACAGAAGAGCGCATCCCCATGGCATCGAGCAAACAACGAATTAGCGCAACGACTCCGCAGCAAGAGAGGAACGAAAGTGTATAATGGATTAAGGTCGTATATACATGATATACGACGAGTTAATTCGCTTCGCTCATAGCTCCATCTGGTTCAACTGATCCATGCGCTT
>CAZKON010000017.1:0-7554 GCA_964554415.1 Candidatus Woesearchaeota archaeon
CAGGTCTATCTAAATAATCGCTTGCCCATTGCGATGCTTGACCTAAAGATAAAAGCTCTTGGCTCATCTTTCCCCTTTTTTTGTTTTTTCTTCCATAAATACTTCTATGCTTCTTGATAAGGCAACAGCATTTTTCTTACAAAATTCTCTATATTTTTCGTAAGTGTCTTCATCAAGACTTAGAGTCACATTTTTTTGAACCATTTTGTTTCCTTCATTTGAATACAAATGTAAATAAATGAGCATTCTATATAAATATTTTGGCCCATTCTTGAGTGACGAACCGAAACCCCTAAAAAAATCTTCTTTTTTAGAAAAAAAGAAGCAAAAAATTCTCGCCGACCCTCCTAAAACCCAAAAGATACTTTCGAGCTTACCTGCGTGGATACGCAAAATTCTGAAAGAATTTGGACGCTATGCGCTTTCGTAAACTATAAATAAGTTAATTACTGCCTTTCTGGATGAAACATCACCGCAATATAATTTACACGATTGTGTGCATCCTCCTTATTCTGCAACTTGTTTCATTTATCTCTTTGAGTTCCAGAGTATCTAAGGTAAATGGAGAACTTGCTATGACACAGACAAAGCTTGAAAATGTATCTCTGGCGTTTAATGCAGCACTTACACAATATGAAGCGCAAAACCAGAGAAACTTCAATGATGTAACGCTCGCTCTCCATGATATCAACACTCAGATATCTAAACAACAATCCACGTTTGAAGAACAGATTACTCTGCTTAAGTCAGGGCAGGGTGATTTTTCAGGCATCATCACTCAGGCAGTAAAGAGTGTTGCTACTGTGCGCACAGATAGATCATTGGGCAGCGGATTTTTCATAAATGAGCAAGGGTACATTGTAACTAATTACCATGTAATTGCAGGCGCAAGACAACTTGCCGTGGCTACTCATGATAGACGTTTAATTGAAGCCAAACTCATTGGCAGAGATACATACAGGGATCTTGCGCTCCTGAAAATTGAAGAATTTTATCCTGCCCTTCCCCTTAGCGATTCAGATAAAGTAAAAGTCGGTAATAAGGTTATTGCAATTGGCAATCCCTTGGGATTATCATTTACAGTTACTGAAGGCATTGTCTCTGCTCTTAATCGTGAAGGACCGAATGGATTAGAAGAATATATCCAGACAGATGTCTCACTGAATCCGGGGAATTCAGGAGGACCGTTGATTGACACTGCCGGCGGTGTCGTCGGAATAAACAATTTTAAGATTGGCGATGCAGAAAGCATAGGTTTTGCATTGGAAAGCAAGACTTTGAAACGTGCAGTATATGAGATGAGCAATGCGACTGTGGTGCTCCCATGACTCATCTTCCTTCAAGCATGCGAACTAAACGCAGATATCTCTGTATTCAGGGAGGAAGCAAAGAAGAGATTGAAAGGGTACTGCGGCTCCACCTTGGAACATTCGGATGGGCAAAAGCAGAGCCATTGTTTGTAAGTGTGCCTGAAAGCGATGGAATAGTTCTCTCCATTGACAGAGCGTCACTTGATATTGCACGCGCTGCACTTGAACTCTCTCCAGAGAAAATGAGGATTACAAGAGTTTCTGGGACAATTAAAGGATTGTGTGCGTAACTTCTTTAGTATACTTTTTTCTTTTAGGGCTATAACTGCCGTATATGATTGCAGAAGAATGCAAGTCTTGAGCGAAGAATTTTGCATCTGACTTGCTGTCTTCAAAATCGTCCAATCGGTCAAGCGCGAGCTTAAATGTATGTATTAAGTCAGAAGAACTTGGATGTGCAGTATTAAGCTTGACTTGTTCGAGGATGGACAAGTGTCCTGTGATTAGGCGGCTTTTTCCTCTTAAGTATGCCTTACCTCTTTCGCGTTCGTAGAGATTAAAGCATCTCCCTTGTGTCTCATACCAAAATTTCATGCCTTCATCTGGCTTCGGAATGTCTGCGCTCATTTTGAGAATGGAGAACTGAGATTTAAAAGCATTATTGTTTTCGAAAAGCACTCACGGAAAGCTTTAATTATGTGGTTCTTCTTTCTGGATAATGAGAAAAAGAGGGCAACTGCAGTTATCATTTGGCATGATTTTCTCAATTTTAATTATTATTGTAACTGTGGCTGTCGCATTTTATGTCATCAAAGAGTTTCTTGTGACGAGCAAATGTACAGAACTAAGGGCATTTCATGACAACTTTCAAAACGAGATAGACACTGTCTGGAGGTCAGCTGCGGCACAAATGACTTATACATATACGCTGCCCTCTTCTGTGAAGTCAGTTTGTTTCGGCGATCCGAAATCCTGGAATCAAGCGATACATAGTCTTGAATCAGAAACATTCGCTTCTTATCGGAACACTGCGCAAAACTTCTTCATTTATCCTGTTCAGTGCGGGCGAGCAGTCAGTGTCCGAGAAATATCGCACGTTTCAATAACCAAGGGATTTTGCGTACCTATCGTAAAAGGAGAAATAAAATTAACAATTTCTAAGTCGAGCAGCACGAGCGCCGAGGTTAAACTTAACCAATGAACAACAATAAGGGTATAGAACTTAGCTTTGGATGGATATTCTCATTGATTGTGGGGGGGGCGATTCTTTTTTTAGCCATTTATGCAGCTTCACAACTAACTGATGAAGAAAGAAGAGTGCAACAAACCTTTACTGCCCAGGAATTAGTTACCCGTTTGTCAATGCTGACTACCTCTCTTGAATCAACAATTCGTCCTGGGAACTTGAGCTTCTCAACGCAAACACGCATAACTCCGAGATGCACACCACAAGGACAATTTGGCACTCAAGAAATAAAAGTCGCGAGCCGCTCAGGCATAGGAGAACAGTGGAAGGACACAGGCATTGCTGCAAAGTCATCTGAACTTTATTTCTTTTCAGCCACGCCCAGCGAGGGGAAATCATTCAGCATGCTAATAAAGCCCATACTCCTTCCTTTTAAAGTTGGAGATATCATAACACTCTGGAGCGGCCCTTATTGTTTTGTACAGCCTACTGCAGAGATACAGGAAGATATTGCTCTTTTAGAAGGCTCGGGAAACAAAGTCATGATTGCAAATCGTGTTCAGGATTGCGCGCGCAACAGCACAGTCGTGTGTTTTGCTGTTGCAGGTAATATCCCTGGAGCCAAGAGTGCATGCTCGATTATCGTTGATATTACCAAACAGACTGTTGAGAAGCAAGGCCGGAGTGTTTCATACATTGGGCCTCTGATATATGCTGCGATTTTTGGAGATAGTGAACTCTATGAATGCAACGTGCAAAGAATACTGCGCAGAGCTAGTTTTCTGGCTGGACTTTACTCTGAGAAAAGCGCGTTTGTCGCGAGCCGCTCGCAAGAAGGGTGCAGCAGTGCGCTGCAAGCGGAGCTTGCAGAATATCGCTCAATTGCTCAGAATGGAACTTCGCGCTCTCTGGGAGCACTTCTAGAGAAAGCTCGGGAGCTTGACGAAAATAATCCAGAAGCTTGTCCTTTATGGAGAGAGGAGATTACATGAAAACTGCATTTCAGAAAAGAGGGCAACTTAAGGTACAAGAGATGGCATTCGTCCTTGTCGCGCTTATAATATTCTTTGCTCTGGCTGCAATCCTGTATTTAGCTATCAGAGGATCTTTGCTTGACCAGGGCGCCAGAGACCGGAGTGATGAAAAAGCATTGGAAGCTGTACGTCAGATAGCTTCAACCCCTGAATTTACATGGAACGAATGTAAGGGATGCATTGACCTTGATAAAGTTTTTCTTCTAAAACAACAAATTGCACGCAACAACAGCTTGCAAGGACTTTGGGATTATGACTACATTGCGGTGGAGAGTATTTACCCAGGGCGTTCAGGCGGAGAATGTACTCCTTCCACTTATCCAGCATGTAATCGTACTACTGTCTTATTATCTCAAGAATCCTATGGGGTTGCAGTAAGCGCGTTTGTGACTATATGCAGATGGGACGCACAAGAGCAAACAGTATGTGAATTGGGAAAAATTTATCTATCAGATAAGGGGAGGGAACGTGCCTCTTCTTAAAAAAGGACAAGAGGAACTTGTGGGATTTGTGCTTGTAGTTGTAATTGTGTCTGTAGCAGGACTAATAATTATGGGGCTTTTTTTCAGAATTGAAAGCGAAAAACAAGCAGCTAAAAGCGCAGATATCGCGCAATTTCTTAATAGTGCATTTCTTGTGACAACGAAATGTCATCTTTCTTCACCCCTGTTTCCTGCAAATATCGGTGAACTTGCTGCAGCATGCAGTTCTGATAAAAATGAACGTTGTTTAGATGGCACAAATGCATGTAGTGTACTAAACATTTCAATGCAGGAAATCATTAAAAGCAGTTGGGCAGCAGGGGCAGACTCTGTAATAAAGGGTTATGAGTTCCAGAGCATTATGACATCAAACAGAACAACCAGCTTGACAAGCACCCCTGTTCTTTTAATCCGAGAAGGTGCATGTGCTAAAGATTATCGTGTGGGAGAACATCTCCAGCCAGGAGCGCGGCGCGGGACTACTCTTGTCACAACGCTGAAATTATGCATCAATGCCTAAAGACGCACATGAATTGTCAGAGTATCGGAAGCCAAAACAGGACGAAGCCTGTTTCTCTTTCCAGTCTTTTCTGCAGCCATTTCAATAAGCCCAAATCTCTGCAAAAGCTTGATGTCTATCATTACTGACTTAAAGTTTCTTTTCAGAATTTTTGCTAACTCATAAAGAGATTTTGGATTTTTTATTTTTATGACATGCAGCATCCTTGCCCGCTCGTTGCTCAGCAATTGCCGCAATGCAGCCAAACCTTCAAAATCATATTCGCCACCTTCTCCTGTAAGCTTTCTGAAAAAGGTGTTAAATGTTCCGCCTTTGTCGACGATGGTTACTTCCCGCGTCTTTGTCTTTTGTGCCATGTGTAATTATATGTTCATTAAGAACATATATCTATATTAGTATAATTTATATTTATATGTTTCTATTTACTATATATTGTTTGTTTTACCATATATATGATTTAAGCTTTAAAAATTTCGCACATCTGGATAAAAAGTGATGTGTCTTCACTTATAGTAGTACCACAAGATTTATAAAGCAATTCAGGAGGCAGAGGGTAACTACTGAAGATAAAGTAAAAAGCAGGGAAAGCTTTTTAAAGGAGAAATTGCTTGACACTTTGCTCTATTAAATTTAGAGTATTGTTTTTGAAGCGTCCCCTATACGCTTTATAGACATACTGGCGGGTTGTGCAAACAACCTCCTCTGGGAGGAATCCTGCGGGATGCCACAATCACAAAAATGAAAGGGGGTTAGAAAAATAGATGAAATTTAACTTTCGAAAAATAGCGTCTGTCTTGACAGGAGCAGTTATGCTGAGCTCTACGATTGCACTTGCTGCTGCAGCTAACTTCCCATCAGACTTTGTAAAAAGCACAGGTGGTGATGTAGCTATTGCATATGGTACAAACGCGGCTCCGACTGACTTTGCTACTGTTGTAGAAATCAACTCTTTCCTCACGGGAGAGTTGGCTAAAATGACGACAACGTCATCGAGCTCATCGAGCTCAGGAACGACTGTTGCAGGTGCTAAGGATAGCGTTAAGCTTTCCAGATCGAGCGATAACATCAATCTGCGTAACTCTCTAAGCGGTGTTTGGGGCACTACTATCTCAAAAGATGATTTACCAAATATCTTGGGGGATGGTGTGTACAAGAACAAGAAGAATACTGAATACAAGTTTGACCAAAAAGTCACTCTTGGCAGTGCCTTGCAATTGGAATTCTTCTCGGATTCAGATTACAAGAATCAGGAGCCAAGTCTTGGCTTTAACTTGTCTTCTACACACGATGTATTGAACTACACACTTGCGTTCCAGACACAACCTGTCTCGGTTGTTACCAGTGGTGATTTAGTTGACTTTGAAGCTACAAATCTCAACATCTTAGGCAAGGAATACTATGTCCTTGATTTTGATAACGTTACTACAGGAACGTCAGCAAAAATGACATTACTGGATAGCGCTAGCAAAGACACAATTAAAGAGGGAGAGACTAAAAGCATTGTAGTCGGCGGCAAAAACTATGATGTAGCAATCAACTTTATCAGTTCAACTAAAACAAAGTTGACTGTTAATGGAGAGACTACCGATTCTCTCGTTAATGGAGATACATGGAAGCTTAGTGATGGTACATATATTGGTATTCGCGATGTCCTCAAACAGGATGTTGCTGGTTCAGTAGGTACTGTTGACTTTAGCTTAGGCAAAGGCAAACTCGAAATTGAGAATGCGAAAGCGGTCAAACTGAATGATAAGAGTTACAACGACGTTACTGGTTACATTACCAAAGGTACTGAAACCACGTCAAATGTTCCTCTTGACCGTATCGTGATTCAATGGAGAACGAACGACAAAGCATTTCTTGCTCCTGACAAGGAGTTAGTTATGCCTGGATTCGGAGCACTGAAACTTTCAATGGGCTCGTTTTACTCGCCTAAGAAAGAAGTTACGAAAATTAATGGCGATGGTTCTTATGTCATCCAGCTCCAAACAACATTGATTGGGGGAGATGTCAATGTCCCATTGCTCTATACCAATTCGTCAGGTGCGTTCCTAGGTATCGGTAAAGGTCCAAACAATCGTCTTGTCACGAGCAATCAAACTGTGAGCGCCAATATCCTGTATAACTATACTGGAGGCGACCGTATGATGGTTGCAACGTACAATACTTCTACAACTGCTGAGTCCTATCTTATCCGCTTCAATACTTACACTGCAGAGGACTCTGCAAATAAAACCAATGTTGAATACTACAGCAATGGTGGATGGGTAACAAAGGGTGATAAGAAAGGAGGAGATACTGTCACATTTGGTGGTCTTACAATCACTATTGGAGACGTATACATCAATTCAGGCACGAAGTGGACGTATGTTAACACATCGAGCACAGCTGCAGTCAGCTTCAATGACCTCTATACAAAAGAGGGATTGAAAGTCAAACTGCCTTGGCTCCATAATCATACAGATGATACTGGTGCGCCTTTGGGAGGCATTTCTATGAATGGAACCGGAGGGCAGCCAATTAACCTATATGGAAACACAGTAGAAGCTGGCAGTTCAGGAGGCTCGCGTCTTGGAAATGTTTCAGGTACTGTCCTCGTTGGACATAGCTATGACTCATTTGACCTCAACTATACAGAAGAGGATAGAACGGGCAACCTTGGTGCTGGCGGAGCATTTAGCTTCAGATTGGATCAGGGTGGAAGCAGTTCTACATTTTATGTAGACGTTTCGACATTGACTATTCCACAGACAACTGCGGGAGCAACTGCGCGAACAACTTTCTCTGATCGAGCTGTTACGGATAACATTGTTGGTCGAGTGTATTCAGATCTCGCAACAGAAGTCTGGCGTTTAGGACCTAGCAGTGCTACTCGTACTGCAAAGATTACGTATGCTGGACAGGAAGCCTATGCTGATGTATTCCTCACGGATGTCGCTGCAAACGTCTCAAGCGCTGCAGCTTCTAACGCAAGCACGACAACAAGCACAGGTGTCAAGGTTCTTGGCTCAGTTGCTGTTTC
>CAZKON010000017.1:7564-17760 GCA_964554415.1 Candidatus Woesearchaeota archaeon
CTGTTTCAGATGCTGAAGTTGCACAAGTCCCCGGCAAGAACTTAATTGTTGTTGGCGGAAGCTGTGTCAATAAAGTCGCGGCGGAATTGTTAGGCGGAGCACTTTGTGGCTCTGCTTTCGAAGCGAAGACTGGTGTTGGGAACGGACAGTTCCTTATCCAGACATTCTCTCGAACCGGCGGTAAGGTCGCAACACTTGTTGCAGGCTATAACGCTGCTGACACTACCAATGCTGGCAAATACTTAACTACGCAAACTGTTGATACAACAGTTGGCAAGAAGTACAAAGGCACTAGCGCAACACAGGCAACGCTTGTAACGGAAACGACTACAACAACGCCTGCGGCTACGACTACAAACACAACAAACGTTACCAAATAAAGAAGGATTTTTCCTTCTTTCTTTTTCTTTTTTTATTTTTCTTTTTTCTTCTTCCTGCGGGTGCTTTATTGAACTGTGTGAAAAACCTCTAAGAAAGACAAATTCAATGAACAGAGCACATCGCGTCTGGTTGAGGGGATAATTATCTCAAATATGATTCCGCTTAGTTCTATCTGATGCCCCGCTCCGCCAGCAGGCGGATTTGCCGAAGGCAAACCCTTGTGGTAGGGGGCCTTGCCTGTGAGAAAAAGTAAGCACAGAAATGATTAAAAGGAACTTCTCCTCTTCCTTTGTATGCATAAGGAAAATCATTCATCCTGTCCTCTTTGCAAGAACAAAAGCGCTTCCATTGTTTATCCTGCACTGAATCCGAAAGCAAATGATTCATATTCTCCTGCAGACAGCACGCGTGAAGAAGGGGCGATTGTTAAATGCACAAGATGCGAGATTATCTACAAAGACCCATTCCCTAAACCTTTGGTACTGCAAAAAGGATATGAGGAGAGCATTGATGAGCAATATCTTGCATTATTACCTGAACGGCGTGCGACTTTTCGCCATGTTATTGAGAGCATTGAAAAATATAGGGGGAAAAAGCGAAATCCCAAGATTCTTGACATTGGATGCGCTGAAGGAACTCTTCTCTCTCTTGCCCGTGAAAGAGGATGGGATGCCTCTGGCGTGGAGCCGAATAAGCATCTTGTTCGCTGGGCGTGGAGCCATGAAAAGCTTAAGATTCTGCAGGGCTCTGTTTATAACACTAAACTTAAGAGAAACTCATTTGATGTCATTACTCTTCTTGATGTCATTGAACATGTTCATAATCCCCTGAAGTTTCTCCGCCGGTGCAACGAGCTGCTTGTTCCAGGAGGGACTATTTTTATCAGTACTCCTGATATTGGAAGTATTATCGCACGCGTGATGCGTAGACGCTGGTTCTACATACTATCTATCCATGTCTTTTATTTTACGCGGCAGACACTATCAAATGTATTAAACGGGGCAGGATTTTCCGACGTTAAAACTCATCCATATTTCTTACGCACACGCCTGTCTTATGTAGCTGACAAATCTCGTAATTACATAGGTCTATTGGGAAAAATATTTTACATTGTTGTACGCACCTTTGGGCTTAGCAACCGTGAGATTACTTACTGGCTCGGGCAGAGGATGTTTGTCGCGCGAAAGCCTCATGCTGATAGAGACACAAGAGCTTTTAAAGAAAGAAAACAAGATTATAGTGGAAGACCTAAGTCCTTCCCCTAATAGCAGACGACAAGACGGGGAGAAACTTATGTCGTCTGCTATAACACATGCGTAAAATAATGAACTTTGAGGAGCAGCGCATTCGTGAGCGCAGAAGAATACGTATACTGAGTCTTTTTATGCTGATTATCCTATTAGGAAGCACTGCAGGATTTGCATTTATATCCTACCAGCAGGATTCTCCAGCTAAAACTCCTGAAACAGTGCAGGACACTGGGGATGGTTGGACTCTGAACTGGCAGGGACAGACGTTTTCACTTCGTACTTCACCAAGTGCTGTTACAGATATTCCTGTTCAAACTACCAATAGCATAGAAGCGTATACAGGCGATGTTCTGTATATTGATGCTGAAAGTGATGCAATTCTTGCGGAAATAGGCAGCAGTGTTGGAAGATATGCTACAAGATTACAACCTGCCTGCTATGGCACATGTAAGAGAGATTTGCCTGAAGTAAACTGCAGTGCCAATATTATTGTCTGGAAGAATGCTGAAGAAAATAGTGTAAGCCAAGAAGAGGGATGTGTATTTATTAACGGCGACATAAGAGCAGTCGACGCATTTATCTATCGCGTTCTCGGAGTACAATAGTCCTGTACGAAACATTTAAAAGAGATATTCAAATTATGTAATTATGAAAATTAAAAAACCTGTTGAACAAAATACCTCTTGGAAGCCGAAACAGAATGAAGCTATTTGGGTAGTGGGTACAATGATTGTGATTATTCTTGCATTAGTTCTGACACCAATGTTCATGCGTATGTTCGCAACCTTTGATTACGAAGGCCTGACATTTACCCGTGAGAAATTTGGTAACATTCCTGTATATCATTATTCATATTACTTTATTGATGAACTTGGACAGCAGTATCAGTACAACTTATATTTGCGCAATGATCCGCGCACCAATATTGTCCCCATTGATTCAAACATAATGTTCAAAGAAGATAGAAAAGTTTACGTTACTCTAAACAGCACCGCTCTCGCGCAATGCCCAAATGGTCTTCGTGACATTGCCAGCATTGCCCGTTTTCTGAGCGATAATCTTATCAGTGTGCAAGCAGGCAATATTGACGGCGGAATAGCCTCCCAAAACAATCTTACCTATGTGACTTGTGAAAATCATCCTGATGATGTGGTTATCTCAATAGTGCCGGGCAACGAGACGAAGATTACAAAAACATATGAATGCCACACTGTGTCATATGCAACATGTGAAGAGGTGCTGCCTGCACTGGAGAAATTTATGGTTAAATCTATCTTAGACGCTAAGCAGAACAGTTAACGCTTCTTAACCGCAATATATATCCCTATTATTAGTAGAACCAAGATAATCAGTGCTAAAGTGATAATGTCAAGATATTCCCGCACTAAATCCATATTCTCGCCTGCAATATAACCTATTGCAAGGAGAATTGCCGCCCAGATTGCAGAGCCAAGAGAAGTGTATAAACAGAAACTAGCAAGAGGCATTTTGCCAAAACCTGCGGGAAGAGAGATAAGCTGGCGTATGACTGGGAGCAGCCGAGCTACGAATGTAGTGACCTGTCCGTGTTTAAAAAAGAAGCTTTCTGCGCGGCTTATACTTTGTTCATCAATCAAAAAAAACCTGCCGTAGCGAGCCACGAGACGGTTTACTACGCCTCTTCCACACCAAAGCGCAATATAGTAGTTGAAAAGTGCTCCTAAAAGACTACCCAATACGGCAGCTACAAGTGCCAGCGAAGCAATCATTTCCCCTCGAGAAACAAGTACCCCTGCAGGAATCATTACTACTTCACTGGGGAAAGGGATAAATGAGCTTTCTATTGCCATCAGGATTGCAATCCCGATATAGCCAAGAGAACCTATAGTACTTACCAGAAACTCAACCAGCTGATTTAGCATCTCGTTTATCATCTTTTTTCTCCGGTGATTGTTTTATAGGTTGCTTAGATATTTGTATATGAACTATATACGACTTTAATCCATTATACCCTCTCGTTCCTCTCTTGCTGCGGAGTTCCTCGCTGCGGAGTCGCTGCGCTAACTCGTTCTGAGCCTCTTATCTCCTGCATCAGACTTTTTACATCTGTGTAAATTGGAATCTCACGGATATCAAAAAGAAGGACATTTACGAACCAGACAACTATAACCAAGACAGTGCTTCCAAAATACCAAGTTATCTGATGCGCACTATCAAAATAATCTGCTCCATTTACTAAGAGGCGCGCAAAAATTACTATACGCAGAATGTTAAATACAAGAAATACTACAAGAATAAAGGTTATGCTCTTTGCTCTTTTCAATAAAGGCATTGGTGTTGTGAGATTCAGAATCAACAACAAATAATATGCGGCTCCCGCAACACATGCCTCAACTATATTGGCATAGTTTTGCTGAAAGTAAAGTGTTGTCGTGCCAAGAAGCACTGTATCTGCATACATCTTTTTCAAGAGCCAGTATACTGGAGAGACAGTCAGCGGCGTAAATATAATATAGAGAATCGCCATGCCGCCTATAGGAATTAACGCCAATAAAAGATAGCGTACAAACATTTCAATAGTATCGCGCGTCTCCATATATAATAGAATTATCCGGGATTTAAGAATATAACGTTTTACTGCCTGATTGTCTCGGATGTGCTGAGCCAGAAATGCGACGCGTTAGAATCACAATTATAATTAAGGCAAGGACTATGAGACTTCCAATGCCTAATATCCAGTTTTGCGTTGAAAAGAGTGAAGAAGGCAGAAAAGCAGTTTTCTGACTCTCAGGTTTAGAGTTGGAGAGCGTGAGAATGTCAGATTGCTTGGAGTCTGTAATTTTACTTCTGCACAAAGCTAAAGGCAGAGAAATGTAATTTGGAATTTCGGAGCGCATCCGATACTCTCCATTTTTGTAATCGTATTCTGCATTAAGTTCTAAGTTATACATTCCTGCTGCAGCGTCTTTTGGAACATTAAATGCAAGTGTTATGCTTGTGTCATCCCCTTCATCCAAGCCAGAGCTTATTTCCTTAGTTGCATTAATACCGAGTTTCGCGCTCTTTAGGACGACATTAACTTTGTCCTGGTCTTCATCCCCTATATTTGTTACGCGAGTGGTTAATTGTACCTGATCTCCACACTTTACTGCTGTCGGCAGAAATGAAATCTCATCAAATCTGATAAATTTGCCTTCATCGTCTTCACGCTCTACCTCAATTGTCTGATAAATTACTTCATTAAAATCATTTGCCTGCTCGGTACAGAGACTTGACTCTTGCCCGCGCACATAAGCTTTCAAAATCAGCTTATAATCTCCCTCGTCTAAAGATGCGGGAACAGTAAATGTGAATGTAGTATCTTCTTCCCTATCTGTGCGGATGTTGCCCAAATTCCTGCGATAATCTTCATCGCCTTTAAATGTAATTTCTCTCACATTATTATTCCCCCTGCTGTCGCGCAAACCCATCTCAACAACAACATCGTTCAATGTATTACTTCCTTTGTTTGCTATTTCTACCTGTAGCTCAACAGTATCTCCTGCCAGCCACTTTGTCTTTGAGCCTGTGCTTTTTAACTTTGCTTTTTCAATCGTAAGATTTGTGCCTTTTGAACCAAGAGAACAGAAAGAACTCTGCCCTTTCCCTGAGATAGCTGGTAGCGTTGTTGCGGGCTGCTGTGGCAGTGATACAGAAGGTGCAGGCAAGGTAGGCTCAATGCCATGAACAAAAATTAAAAAAAGAGGGATAACGCGAGGGGTGCCGTCTGTAGGAGAGACTTCAGTTAATAGAAATCCCTCAAATTTTTTCGGCGGCTGTTTGCCGAGCGTGGCAGCCATAGCCACTGATTTTGTCTCTTGCGGACTAAATTGTGTCTGAAAGGATGGCGAGTTCCACGTGAGCAGTTCTGGCATGCTAATGCCTGTAAATGTTGCAGTGACATCGCTTTCTCCTGTATTCTTAAACGAGAATATAAATGTAACTGATTGTCCTGGCAAAGCGTGCCCATTGTAAGTGAATTGTTCCAAGACAAGAGCAGCGCTCGCCATGTTTATGAATATAATAGTCGCTAAAATTATTGTTGAGGTATATATCAATCCAAGAAGAATCTTATTCATAAAATGTTTTATCTCCTTTCGAGCGCTGATTCTAAATTGTTTGTGTTTTTCTGGGGTATCTTATTTTCTAACAAGTAAATATAACCATACCGGGAACTCACGACAATGTCTTGGTCGCCATCGCCGTCAAAATCTCCGACCGCAAGACGAGGTTCTGTAAGTTTAAAATAAAGTTCATCATTGGAAATCCGACCAAAATAAGAAAACTCATAAGTTGGGCTTGGTCCTATTTTCTGCCCATTCTGTGGAAGAGAGTTATTCTGCGTACAACCAATTAAAATTGCAGACGCTACGACGCTTGCACAGAATGTTTGAGCCAATGTAAAATCGTGTAGTTTCATTTTATCTCTGCGAAATCTTGACTGCAACAATAATGATTATGATAATCAGCACTAAATTAATTATGCCAATAACCCATGCCAGCTTGTTCTCTCCGAGTGCACCAAGAAATGAAGCTTCTTTTTCCTGCAGCGTTACATCTACTTGCTGTGTCTGTACCTGATTATTTGCAGTTACTTCAAGCGTGAATGATTGTTCGCCCTCTGCATCCTTGTTTATATCGAATGTCAGTTTTACATCCTTGCTTTCGCCTGCAGCTAACGTGACTATGCGCTGTGAAATGTCAGACAGTTTTGCCCAAGAGTCGTAACCCTTGACGTTTACTAAGACAGTCAGAGGCTGTGAGCCATTATTCTTTAAGCCTGTCTTAACAACCATGTTCTCACCAGGAAGAGCATCTGATTCAAGCGCTGCACTTATTGCTACCAGATTCTGCGGCTGTGCAGCAGCTTGTTTTGCTGCGCAACCAAAGACCTTGAAAGGTAAGTGATGAGGTGTCTCAAGTGTTCTTCGATAGACTCCATTACTGTAATCGTATTGTGCGGACAGGTCTATTGTATAAGTCTTATCTGCAAGGCCCTGCGGCACTGTAAATGTGAATGATACTCCTTCATCATCTCCCTGATCCAAACCACTTGTTATATCCTGAGTAGCATCAATCTTGAAATCAAGACTTTTGAGCATAACTTTAACACGATCCTGATCTTCATCGCCGATGTTTACAGTACTTGCTGTAAGCGTGACTAAATCCCCGCATGTTGCTTCTGTTGGAGAGAACTGAACTTCGTCGAACGCTATAAACTTGTCTTCGTCGTCTTCTTGCTCAATAGTAATTCTCTGGAACAATGTGCTGTCCAAATCTGAAGATGAATCTACGCAAAGGTTGCTTTCTCCAGACTTTTTGCTGTATGCCTTGATACCAAGCTTGTAGTCGCCATCATCAATATCAGCTGCAACTTTGAACTTGAATGTTACTTTTTCTTCATCGCCATCATTAATATCTCCGATGGTTATCTTTTCTTCATCATCATTTAAGAATATGAGGTCACTGACCGTGTTACGTCCGGAATTGTCGAAAAGAGCAAGCTGTACAACAACATCATCAACGTCATTGTCGCCAACATTCTCAACACGAACTTCTACAGTCACTTCATCAAGAAGTTTCCATCTATCATCATCTTTGCCGCTATTTCTTATCTTTATATCGTTGATAGTGAGATTTGTACCTTTTGAACCGGCTGCACAGAATGATTTGCGCAGAGTGAATGAGGTAGTATTTGTCGCAGCTGATTCAGTTGAATCGCGAGCTGTGACTATTATAGAATTATCGCCAAATGCAAGAGCGCTAATATCAACTACACTAAGGTCAACTGCGCGTGAAGCGCCAAGAGCCAGAGGAAATGATGCTGCAGAGAAGGTAACTTTTGCATTTCCGCTTGTACTTAATACAATATTATTGAGAGCGACATTTCCAGTGTTTGTAACGTTAATTGTACCGTTTTGAGTATTTGTCGTGTCTTTAATTGTTGTAATCTTAAGCGAGGGAGTATTATTAATGGGAATAGAAAGTGGGAGCAGCGTAGCCTGAACATTTGCATCAGTCTTTCCTTTCAACTGTGCGGTGATTATTCCGCGAGATTGAGCTGGAATAGCCAGAACAGCTGTCAATTCTTTTGTTTCGCCTGCAGCAACTGAGGTTGCAGCTGGAAGTGTTTTCCAAGTGCCAACACTGGTTGTGCTTTCTGTAAACGTAACACCGTTGTGTGCTGCTGCATCAGTGTTTATAAGATTGAAACGAACAGTAACTTCCTGATTGTGATTAACACTGGCAGGAACTGCAACGCTCTTTATTTCAAGTGCTGCGCTTGCCAAGCCAATGCTTAAAACAAGTGCCACAATCACGAAGGAGAGTAATATTGACTTCATTTTTGTTGTAACTATCTGATTACATCACTTTATAAACTTTTCTATATTTCAGTATATACTTCTTATGGCAACCAGAGTAATGCATAGAGGGAAAGAGGGACGAAGGTTTAAATAAATGAGGATGTTTAGATGTATATATCATGGTAATACGCGCGAGAGAGAATTTATTGGGTGCATGGGCTTTTCTTGGGGGCGTTGTTCTGGCTTTGCTTGTAGGCATCTTCGCCGGAAGGAGCGTTGATCCCATTATTCCCGGGGTTCTTGCGGTTCTTGGTGTTGTCGTTGGCTTTTTTGTAGCTGAAAAAGACGTGCAAACTTTTTTGCTTGCATCTGTTTCGCTCGTTATTGTAAGCTATGCAGGTGTTTCAGGTCTTATCTTAAATGCCGCAGTATTAGGTTTTAATATAGAAAAATATGTCTTAGGGATTTTGGGCGCATTGCTTACCCTGTTTGTTCCTGCTACAATTATTGTCGCAATAAAGACTGTCTTTTCTCTGGCAAGGAGCTAGCTCCTGTATGGCTCCTGTCATGAAGACTGATTTACGGCTGACTGTATTCTTGGGGTTTAACAATATTTTTGTGCTTCGCGGAGCCAGCACCTCTGAGACCGTTGCAAATGTGAGAGCGACGCTCTTGCGAACACGGTCTCCATGAAAGTGAATATTCCCTATTTTTTGTAGTCTGCTTGGGGTTGTTATGCAACTCATTTTTGAACCAGAATTTATTCATTAATGAAATCAACTTTCTGCAGCTTTGGAGCAGGAGTCTTGTGAATCTCTGCAAACTTAGGAGTTACAATAAGAATGTTCTCTCCAAAACCTGCAATTGAGCCTTCAATGGCATCGACTGTCTTCTTAAGTTTTGCAACTGCGCGCTTAAGTTCGATAACATCCTTTGTCTTTAGATTTTTTATATCAACTACTGCAATTGTGTAGCCTTCTCTTATTGAATTGAGAATATCATTCGTGTCATCATATTGCCTTAAGACAAATGGCTTGACCAATACCTTGTTCTCCTTGTTTTGAGCTGCATTAAGATCAATTTCAACATACTCTTCGGATACAGAACGACCGAACAACTTTTTTAAATTGAATGCCATAACAAGGAATTGCATAAGTTAGTATATAAATATTACTGTGCTGTCAAGAATTCCCCAGACTAAATTCTGGGGCGTGTCAGAGGTCGTCACATGCAGTAAGCTATAACAGAACTCACTGTTTTTATAGAGAGCTTTGAATAACCCTCCAATTTTGATGTCCCTCGGGGGTTTTCAAAGCGGCTCGATAGAGGAATTTAGGGGTCTTTCAAAGTCCTCTATATTCATTTATAGGAAATCACTTTAATAAAGAGATTTCCTAAGCCTTCGCTATCCCCACAGCAAGCTGATGGGGTATTACGCTCGGCTTCTAGACGGAAATCTCTAATTTCAAACTGGCGCAGCAAGCTGTGGGGTATTACACCCAGTTTGAAATAATCGTAATTTCTGATGTGACTTCCTATCTAGCAAATAACAAAACAACTACGGAAATTAAAGTTATTCGCTATAATAGAAAAATATGCCGCAATTCATCTTTCCCTAAAGGTTTAGTGGTTCTTGTAGCGGGCTATCTAAGAATTTATTTCTTTCCTGCTTTCACTGCCAGATTAATTTCCTCACGCAGCTTCTTCGTTTTATCTTCGATGAGAGTTTCCTGCTTTTCAAGAGCATGTATGCGGATTTCCAACACGCGTTTTTTCTCGATTAATTCCTTTGTCAGGGATTCTTGATTAGCGCGCACCATTATTCCTCCAATTATTTTATAGAGCTCGTCTTTCGTTTTGGAAACCTCGGCAAGCGCATTAATAACCTCATTTAATTCAACTTGTATTGTCTGTTTCTGCAAAGCGCCTTGTTGAAGTTGCTGTTCGAATAGCTGTAACTCCTGTATTTTCTTGCCTGTCTCTGCATTTATGCTCTGATGCATGAACAACTATACCGCCTTTATCTTAACAATTTGCGTTCTTGGCTTATAGAAAATTTTTGAGCCGCAGTGCTGGCAAACAAATCGCTTTTCAAGCGCCCTACTATTTGTCGGCTTTTCACACTTGAAACATTTATATTGCGCCATGAAAGATGGGGGGAACGATGATTTTTAAATGTGTTGGTGTTTGCAGTATCTCCGAAACAAAGCAAGCAATTATAAAGTTCCAACTATTAATTTCA
>CAZKON010000018.1:0-8422 GCA_964554415.1 Candidatus Woesearchaeota archaeon
TTTCAAACTGGCGCAGCAAGCTGCGGGGTATTACACCCAGTTTGAAATAAAAATATTGACATTGTCTATACTTCTTTTCATGGAAAGCCGTTTGCAAGAATTTATCCATGCACGTTAGGCGGAACGACACTTACCAGAAGAGAGCAAGCAAAGGCATATTTCGATGAAAGAGGAGTTGTGATTGTCAAAGAGATTCTTAAGGCAAAATTGTACAATCAACTCTTTTTAATCAAGCGATTAAGTAAGACAAGAGATAAAATGTTCTCCTCTGAAATACAGATACTGGAAGAAAACCTTGTTAAAATAAATAAAATTAAAGATAATAATATAGACTCTATCAGAGATACTCTTTTAGGATATGAAGGTTATGGTGCTTCAGTTTATTTTCAATGCTTAACAAAAATATGCCCTTTGAAGAACAGAAACCATGAAGGACAAGACATCTTCAATATGGCTCTCAATTATGGATATGGAATATTATATTCTGAAGTTGTGCGAGCATGTATTCTTTCAGGGCTCGATCCGTATCTTGGATTTTTACATATGGACTGATATGGGAAGCCCTCAATGGTATTGGATATGGTTGAGCAATTTAGAGCAGTGATAGACCGGACCATTATTACCTTGTTCGTTCAGAAAAGACTCTCCGAAGAAGATATTGAAATAATCGGAGAAGGTAGACTTTTAACAAAAGAAGGAAGGACAAAACTTATTGAAGAGGTTATGAATGCATTTGACTGGAAAGTTATTTACAAGAGTAAAAAACTGTCTCTGTCCAACATAGTTTTAGAGCAAGGAAGAGAAATAGTTAGACTCCTTTTAGGGCAATCAGAAAAATTTGAGCCATTCATCTGGAGAGAATAAAATGTTATACTGGTTAATCTATGATATTTGCGAAAATAAAATAAGAAGCAAAATAGCTTCCAAATGCAAAAATTATGGACTCTTTCGTGTTCAAAAGAGTTCGTTTATAGGAAACTTAAGCAAAAATCGAGCTGAGATGCTTGTTTTGGAGATAAAAGAGCTGGAATTGAAACCTGAGGATTGTGTGTTTATGATTCCTGCATGCAAGTCGTGCTTTGCAGAGCGCGAGATCATCGGATATTTAGACGAAGAACGGTTAAAAGATAAGGGTTTTGTGATTTTTCAAAATGATTCCTAAAATAACTGCGGCGGATATTATGAACTATGCGTATTGCCCCAGAATTGTCTATTTTACTCGTGTCATTAAATTGCCACAAACAAAAAGTGCAAAACAGAAAAAGGGACTGGAGAAAGATTTTATGTTTAAGGCAGACACGAAAAGGAATAAGATAATTAAGGGTAATTCTTACAACTCTTTCTTGATAAGAAAATACAATGTATCTTTAGAAACTGACGAGTTTGCAACTAAAGCAGATTGTTTGATTATTAATGATGAACTTAAAGAAGTTTATCCCTTACAGCTGAAGTATGCTAAAAAACCAATCTGTCAGTATTATAAGACTCAAAGATTACAACTGCTGTTTGAGGCGATGCTTATTGAAAAAATAATAAAATATAATGTCCCTTATGGATACATAAAATATGAATTATCGAATGACCTTGTTAAAGTCTCTCTTGAAGACAAATCTGAATTAAATGAAGTTATAGAAAAAGTTAAAGAGATTATAAAAAATGAAATAATCCCTCCTGCCACAAAATATAAGAAGAGGCTTGTCGATAATTGTTATAGGAAACTATACTGACGCTATCTTTCATAAACTCTGCTTCGTTTATCAAAGACTCGCACCCAAATAATCTTTTTCTCTGTATCAATATCTACCAACGCTCTAAACTGTCCAATTCTTATTTTATAATAGTCTCCTTCGTAATGTTCCGTAAATCTAAATGGATTTTCAGTTATCTCCTTGAATTTTATCTTGATTCTCTCTAGAATATCTAATTGAAGGTTTCTAATAAATTTCGTCGCCTGATTTGAAAAATTTATTTCATAAGTCATTGAGAGGCGTATAGCTTTCCTCTTTTTCTGCTCTTGCCTTATCTAATTCTTTCTTTGCCCAGATAGTTAGCTTTCCTTCGTTTAATAAAATTCGATTTAATAACTCTATTTGCCTCTGTAATTTCAGTACATCTTGATGTACTGTGTTTATTGTTATTTCCATAAATCATTTGAGATATTGAGATTTAAATAGCTTGTGCAAGAAGCTCTTGCGGAGTTTTTGTTATTTCCATAATATTATGTATTCTGAGTAAAAACCTGTCTCGCCAACCTTGCCTCTTCGCGCGCCCGAATTGTATTGGCAATTTGCGTAAAACTCTCGTCAATTAAACGAAGATGTTGGATTGTATTCCACTGCTTGCCGATGAGCTTTGCAGCTTGCTTGTCAATATCAAGAGGCTTGCCAACCAAGATTAGACCATAGTCTGAAGCATCAATGATTGCTGCATCAGGTGTCTTGCAGCGCACAATGTCGTGAATTGCATATTTAATATGATTCCTCCGAATTTTGCCCTTTGTACTTGAGAAAAGACCAGAATAATGTGAAGCTGGAAAAGCTCCAAGCATTGTTGAAAGAGATGCCTGCATTTCTGTCTCTTCATCTTGAGCAAGGCGAGGCAGCGATATGAGGTAACTCTTCAAAAGCAATTTTGGATAGAAAATACTCTCAAACTTTGTAAAATCACTTTCACTGACTTCCTCAACCTCAACATTGTTTAAATCAATAAGACTGACACTATATTTTTCAGCGAGAGTGTGATATCCTGCTTCATCAAAAACATCCATAGTCTCTTCTCCATCAGAACCTTCTGCAATCACGACCTCTGCTCCTGTATCTTTGTGTGCAAGAGCAAACTTCAGGACTTCTTCAACAAAGGCGACAGGGGCGTTGTGTGAGCGCAAGTTCTTCAATGAAGGTTTCAAGACAATCAAAGACTTTCCCTTGAGTGTCTGGTCAAAC
Organism: Candidatus Woesearchaeota archaeon; assembly: GCA_964554415.1. Lineage (GTDB taxonomy): Archaea > Nanobdellota > Nanobdellia > Pacearchaeales > GW2011-AR1 > JAGVXD01. Next base: position 2,943 of record CAZKON010000018.1, read on the forward strand.
TTGATAAACTGAAGAAATCTTGGTATTGTTTCTTCGTATGACTTGAATTTTGCTGAAACTCCTTTTACCATCTGTTATTATATGCTGCGGGCTTTATAATCATTATTATGCTAGAACTATATCTTATCATGTCGGGAAGCCTCCGGAAACCGCACCATTCATGGTGCGGTCGCTCCCAGATCAGCCTAAAAACGAGCGCCTCCCAAAACCGCACCCCTCAAAAACCTTCGGTTTTTGACGGCCATCGAGAACAGCAGTTCTCGAGGCTGAGAAACTCTCCGAGTTTCGAGGCGCTCAGAAACTGAAAGTTTCTGACGTTTTAAGGTGCGGAGGGCGCTCGTTTTTTTGATCTACTTGTTCGCTTTTTTGGCTTGAGGACAGCAAACAATGTTCTTCGCGCCTATCAAGTTCGTTGTTTACAATAGCAACTGTGTGAGAGGCGAAATATGTGCGTTTGCCGATAGAAACAGGGGTACAAAGCTGCTTGAGCCTTCTTTGCTCTTTTGAAGGAAGACCAAGATGGTCTCCTAAGATGAAGACTGGTTCTGGTTTGATGTTGACTGTGCGCAAATCCTCTCCGTCAGCGTTTAAGATATAGAGTGAGCGACCAGAATCATGCAGTTCTTTAGCTATATCCAGCAGTCCTTTCTTTTCTATCCAATACCCTGGGAATACCTCATGCTTCAAACCCTCCCTGTATTTATAGAGCATTTTTTTGATAATTGCTGAGACATCGTGCTTATTCAGATAAATCTTTTCGACGCCTGTCTTACCCTCGGTTACCGGGAGAAACTCAAGGTGCTTCGGAGGGTCAGGCATGCCTGTAAAAACAAGATGGAGTTTTGTATCTGTCCTGAGCTTATGACTAAGAAAGAAGGCAGCGATAACTGTATGAATTGCTATGTCTAACCTGCCTGCCTGCATCAAATCCTCGCCGATTGCCTTGCCGCTTGTAGGCGCAGAACGGGAGTAATATAAGAACTCGCGCATGTGGGAATTGAGACACAGAGGCTTATAAGCTTTAGCGATAGAGTTCTAAGAGACCTACATATATTTTAAGTGTAACATTTTTTGTTACACTTTAGAAAGGTTTATAAACGGATAATTATTAGAGTGCTCATGAACAGAGAAGAATTGTACTCCATACTTTTTGAACAGCAAAAATATTTTGAAGAAGAAAAACCAACAATCCCTCGAGAGATGGCTGAAAAAGCCATAAACCTTGTTTCATTAGATATGCCTTTAGTTATAACTGGAATTAGAAGGTGTGGCAAATCCTTTCTTTTAAAAATAATAAAAGACAAGCTAAAATTAAAAGATAGAGACTATCTTTATGTTAATTTTAATGATGATAGACTTATAAAATTCGAAGTTGAAGATTTTCAAAAAATAGTAGATTTTATTCATGAACAAAATTATAAGAAAAGATGTTTTATTTTTATTGATGAAATCCAAGAAGTCTCTAGATGGGAGAAATGGATAGATAGGATAAAAAGCAGATATACAATTTTTATTACTGGCTCAAACTCTAGGCTATTAAGCAGTGAAATAGCAACAATTCTTACAGGAAGGTCTATACGTTTGAGCTTAACACCTCTTAGTTTTAAAGAGTTTCTTCAAGCAAGAAAAGTCAATATACAAAATTGGAAACTTGATTTGAAAGAGCAAGCAGTGGTGCGCCGAGAACTAAAGTCATTTATTGAGATTGGCGGAATACCCAAGAGAGTTCTTACCGGGCAAGATATTATTATTAGAGAACTCTATGAAGATATACTCTACCGAGACATAATAAAAAGATTTGCAAAATTAGACAGGCAGATAAGGGAAATAGCCCTTTTTTTCTTCTCAAATACTTCTTCCCTCATAAGCCTTAGAACAATATCTAAGATGTCTAAGCTAAAAAATATTGCAACAGTTAAAACCATTTTAGAAGCTTTTGAAAGCTCGTTTTTGTTCTTTTTTATCAATAAATTTGATTATTCTGTAAAGACTCAAATCCAAAATCCAAGAAAAGTCTATTGCATGGATAATGGCTTTTTAGTTAATATGGGTTTTAGAATTTCTGAGGATAAGGGGAAACTACTGGAAAATCTAGTAGCAATTGAATTAAAAAGAAGAGAGAAGGAAATATTTTATTATTCAGATAAACGTGAGTGTGACTTCCTCATAAGAGAAGGAAATAAGATTAAAGAAGCGATACAAGTAACTTATGAACTTAATGAAAAGAACAAGGAAAGAGAGATACGCGGATTAATGAATGCCCTGTCTACGTTTAAGCTTAAAGAAGGAACGATTATAACTTTTGACCAAGAAGACAAAATAGAAATTGAGGGCAAAATACTAAGAGTTCTTCCTGTCTGGAAATGGCTGTTGGAAAGATAAAATGAGTGAAATGCAGGCTAAATTCTCTAAAAGAGCGCGCAGTTTTAGAACAACTTCGACCCATTCGGAACTTTTTTATCTGGAATTGCGAGAACGACCTCTCCTTTTTCATCCGCGAATCCAGTTGTGAGAACTTCAGAGAGGAAGGGACCTATCTTTTTAGGAGGAAAGTTAACTACGCAGAGAACTTGTTTTCCGACGAGTTGTTCTTTCGCATAATGCTTAGTAATTTGAGCGCTTGAATGTTTGATGCCTATTTCTTTGCCGAAGTCGATTTCGAGCTTGTAGGCGGGCTTCTTTGCTTCTTGGAAAGCTTCGACTGCGACGATGGTGCCGACGCGAAGTTCTAACGTTTCGAAGTCTGAGTAAGTGATATATTTAAAGAAGAGCAAAGACCTATAAGCCTGCTTTGTTATTATTTTCCATGCTTCAGTCACTTTACGAACTCCTTATTCAGGCCTTTACTAATCAAAGTGAACTTGTTGCATTCTTGGGTGCTGCGCTCTTTGGCACACCATTTGTTATTTTGATTGCATCTTTTGCTGAGCACGCACTTATCCCGCTTTGGAATGTTTTGCTATTCTCATTTCTTGGAGAAATAATTGCCGGATACATATGGTTTAGAATTGGCAAATATTTTGGAAGAATCTTGCCTTCACTATCTTTAATCAGATATAAGAGTCTTAGAAACATTGTCAAGGTCTTAAACAAGGTGCTTTGCAGCAATAAGATAAAAGCTTTCATACTCCCTCACGTGCTCTATGGCACAAAAATTATCTCATTTGTTTATTTTGGGCAGGCGGGAATAACGTCTCGTGCATTTCTAAAATATAATGTTCCAATTGCGGCGCTCTGGACTACAATTTTAGTTGCAATAGGATGGATTGCGGGCAAGAGTATAAGATATGTAGGCGTCTTGGTCGATAACTTTGTTATCATGCTCTGGATTTCAGTCGTTGGATGCTTCATACTTTACTTTTTTATTATCTGGCTGACTCATTGGTTAAGCAAGCGCATCCGAGATGGGAAAATCTTTCGCTAATTTAATACAAATTCTGGTACTGCTCTGATTTGACCTTCATTGACTATCCTATAACAACCGATAAAAGTCGTGTCTGCAAATAGTGCGACCTTTTCATCTTTCTCCAATGATTTATATTTGCTTATAAACTGCGTGAAAAGAGGCGAACCTGTGTAAAGTTTCTTTATTGATTCAGACTTTACAAAGATAACGGGAAGCACTATTCCGATAACTTCCCCTGGAATCAACATTTCGTGGAGAGGTTTCTCATTGCCTTTATTGAACTCTTCAACTGCTTTTTCCAATTCGTACAATGTGTGAGAATCTGACTCTGTAAAAACGCCTGCCTGTGTTCTCCTTAATTCGAGCATATGCGCGCCACCTATTTCCCTTCCCATATCATCGCAGAGCTTGCGGATATATGTACCTGCCTGTACCTGCGTCTCAAAGAGAATGTCTTTGCCATTTCTTTCGAGTATCTTGAATGTTTTAACTTCACGTTCTCTGACAGCACGTTTGACTCGTGAGCGGACTGGGGGGAGTTGCTGGATTTTCCCGAGAAACTTTTGAATTGCGGCATTAAGAATTTCTTCAGCGACTTCTGTATGAAGGCGCATTATTCCAACATATGTCTTGTCGCGGTGCATGAAATAATCAGAGAGACGACAAGCGCGCCCGAGAGCGACAGGAAGGACACCAGAGACCTGAGGATCAAGTGTTCCAAAATGAGAGGTTTTATTGATGTTGAGAAGATTCTTCACAAACTGCGAGACCTGAAAAGAAGTCGGACCAGAAGGTTTGTCAAGATTGATGATACTGAATTTAAGCAACTCTTGCGTGCTTTTGGAGGCTTTGATTTTCTCTATGTCTATCATGAGAATTGTGAAACTTTTCTCTTTAAATACGCTTTCCTTTCTTAAGAATATGTTTCATTGCTTAGAATACTATGCTGACATTATAAATGAATCGCCAGGAATTAGTCCGAGCAATAAGAAGACATAGACATAACGTTTATATACTGTTATAACAATGTTATAACATGGAACTCATACGGTCGATTGTTAGAGTAGGAAACTCTGCGGGCGTTGTGCTGCCAAGAGAATGGCTGCATGGAAAAGCTAAAGTCGTACTCATAGAAAAAGTTCTCGATCCTGAGAAAGAAGTCTTTGATATTTTGAGAGATTACCTTCAAGATATTGTTGCCTTAGCGATTGTCGGAAGCTATGCGCGTGGCGAAGAAAGTGCAGAGAGCGATGTGGACGTTTTGGCAATCTCTCTTTCCACAAATAAGAGAATACAACAAGGAAAATATGAGATTATCCTTGTCTCTGAAGATGTGTTGAAAAAGCAATTGGATAAAAATATCTTGCCTTTACTGCCTATGATTATGGAAGCAAAGCCTCTTATTAATCATGCATTGATTGAAAAATATAAGTTTAGAAGATTGTCAAAAAAAAATCTTGCATTTCATTTTGATACGACGAAATCCGCGATGAATGTTATAAAGGCTCAAATTGCTCTTGCGCAGGAGTCACGTGAGGTTTTTTTATCAGATTCTACCTCCTATTCATTGATTTTAAGATTGAGAGAGCTTTATCTTGTTGATTGTTTGTTAAAAAATAAAATGTGGAGTAAAAAGGAACTCCTTCATCTCATTAAGAAAATAGCTGGTAGTTTAAAGGCGTATGAGGGATACGTAAGAGCGAAAAATGATGAAAAACCATCTCGATCTCTTCCCTTGAGTGATGCTAAGAAATTGCATGAATATGTTTCTCATAACATCAGAGAACAGGAAAAATCATGGGTAAAAATAAGAGGATAAGGAAGAAAATTGAAGGGCTAGAGAAGGCAAAGGAAAAACACTTGGAGAAGATACAGTCCTATGATGGAAAGAACGAATATATTATTCCTTATTGGGAAAGAGAAATGGGAGATTTAGATACAAAGAAGAAAGAGTTGAAGAGGAAACTCAAAAATGACTAAATTTCTCCTGATAGATACGCTTTCCTTTCTTTTCATCTCTTACTTGTTGTTGCGCCTGAATTTTATAGCTTATTTTAAGCCTTAATTAAGAGGC